>DASSCU010000023.1 GCA_035697485.1 Actinomycetota bacterium | reverse complement strand
TGTGCTGGTCGTCTACGACCCAAGGCAAGCTGAGAGCCTTGCCAGAGCGCTCGTCGAGTTCGCGGAAGCCGGTTTAACGATGGTCGCCGGCGATCCCGCGAGGTTCATCAACGAGGATGAGCGTGCGAATGCCGTAGTGGTTAGCGGGGGGATGCTAACGGGCGAGGGATCATGGACTGCGGAGCATGTTCGGAAGCTCGCGAACGCTGCGGGCCAGCACCGGCAAGTTCAGTGGGCGAGATGTCCCGAATGCGGGCACGGACACTACGACGGGTTCGGAGGAGTGCCTTGTGGCGAGCCCGATTGCGACTGCGAGCGCAGCTACTTGCCCCGGGCGACATGAAGGGGGCTTGTGCCCGCCCTTCGACGACCCGGATCGTGGGAGGAGTCCTTAGCTCCTCTCGACGCGATCCAGCAGTCCCTCGATGGTGCGTCTGCTTCGGGCCGTCCAGACGCCCTCGACCTGGCGGGACACATCTAGGCTGATCGCTCCCCACCCACCGCGACGCTGACTCCGATCCAGGTGACCCGCGACGGTCACGGCGTCGTTCTTGTAAACGGCCACCATGCCGCTCTCTAGCCGGCGCAGCTTGGCCCGTTCGGTGTCTTCCACCGCCCCTCCTCGGTCTCCGGACACGGCGAACGCGAGCCCTCCGGTCCAGCGAGTTCGCGGCCTGCGATCTCGAGGGTCCCATCCGTTCAGGGCCTCCAGACCTCGCAAGACCCTGGATCGGTCCACCACCGCCCAGTCCCGGCCGCTCACATCCCGGAGCAACGACAGCACGTCCGTAGGTCGTTCCCCCTTGACGGCCACGTTGCCGGTCGAGCCGTACCACGCGATCACATCCAAGCGTTCCGGGTCCTTGTCTCCGATCATCTTCACCAAGTCGGCCATCCGCCACTCGCGCCCCGTGCTGAAGTTGCCGAACCCGACCCCGAAGCAGAAGTACAACTTCCCAGGACTCATATCCTGATGGTCTGGGCGACGAGGCATCGCGTCAAGCGCGGCGTCGGGCATCCATGACCCGCTGACGGACGGCGCCGTAACCGGATCAGTGAACGGTGAGTATCCGCCAGGGGCCGGGCGCAGGTCCCGCTGGGCGGTGCACGACCCTGGCGCTCGGTGTCGTCCACAGCGGTGAGTTTCATGGGCGTCTACGATGCGAACTCAACCCGGTGGAAACGTGAACCCTGGATCCGAAGGAGCAGCAACCATGTCGATCGTCCGCGTCCACAACTTCTCCATCTCCCTCGACGGTTTCGGGACCGGCGAACCTCAGAGCCACGACGCACCGTTCGGCCACGCCGGCGAACGACTGCACGAATGGATGTTCACGACCCGGTATTGGCACGAGATGGTCGGCGAGCCCGGCGGCACCCGCGGCCTCGACGACGCCTTCGCGCGGCTGCACAACCCCGGGATCGGCGCCGAGATCATGGGTGCCGGGAAGTTCGGCTACCCAGGATGGCACGAGGACCGGGAGTGGAAGGGCTGGTGGGGTCCCAACCCACCGTTCCACACACCGGTCTTCGTCCTCACCCATCACACTCGTCCGCCGATCGAGATGGAGGGCGGCACGACGTTCCACTTCCTCGACGCGTCACCCGCCGAAGCGCTCGAGACCGCTCGGGAGGCTGCGGGCGGACAGGACCTGCGCATCGGTGGAGGCGCCACCGTGATCCGCGACTTCCTCGATGCGGGGCTCGTGGATCACATGCACACCGTCGTCGTCCCCATCCTTCTCGGCCGCGGCGTTCGGCTCTGGGACGGACTGGAGGGCGTCGAGAAGGACTACCAGGTCGAGGCCACCTCCTCGCCCAGCGGGGTCACACACATGACGTTCACCCGCGCGGGCGTCTAAGCCACCACCTCCCACGCACATCCAGTGGTCACACGACGGGCAAGAACCGTCGAGCCGGTTGGGGCCCACGCTTCCGGGGAAAGGTGCGGTCGCGAGCCGAGCAATCGAGCTGACCAGAAGGGACTCGGCGCTATGGAGGAGCGCGACACCCAAGTGGACGGAACGAAGACGCCGGAACTACTCGTGGACTTCATCACCTCACTCGATGGCTACGGAGCCGCTGAGGGTTGGCCGGGCTGGTGGGGTTTGCAGGGTCCGGAGTACCTGGCGTGGTTGGGCAAGCAGCCGGAAGCCGGCTACACGGTCTTGATGGGCGCGAACACCTACCGCCTCATGTCCGGGTTCGCAGCCGAGGGCGAGCCGGGTACGGATGCGCTCGCCGCGATGTCGAAGATCGTCTTCTCGCGCACGTTGGAGGAGCCCCTGACGTGGACGAACACGCAACTCATCCCTCGAGACGCTGTTCAGGTCGTGCGGGAACTGAAGGACAAGGAGGACGCCAGCTCGATGCGCACGATGGGCAGCCTCACCCGGTGCCGCTCCTTGCTCGAAGCCGGCCTCGTGGACCGCTTCCGCGTGGTCGTGTTCCCGGTCATCACGGGAAGCACCGGGAGCGACTGGATCTACGACGGGTACCCGGATGTCGCACTCGACATGATCACCAGCCGGACGTTCGATGGTCGCATCCAGTTGCTCGAGTACGTTCCTCGCGTCCTGGCCGGTCCGCCTGGCACAGACGCGCCCGACGACTGAACGCGCCAAGATCGGAGGACCCCGTGGCTGAGCTCTTGGGTATCGCGCGATTCAAGTTCCACGAAGGCAAGCTCGACGAGTACAAGCGCTTGTCCGCTCGGGCGATGGAGATCGTGCGGACCAAGGACACCGGAACGCTGCAGTTCGACACCTACCTCAACGAGGATCAATCCGAGTGCGTCATCATCGAGCGGTACAGGGACTCCGAGGCGGCCCTCGAGCACGCCGAGAACCTGGCCGACCCCTCGGCGGAGGTCCTTACGACGGTCTCCGTGGTTCACGGCGAACTCCTCGGTGAGCCGAGCGCAGAGCTGAGAGCAAGGCTGGCCGACAGTGACGTCCCGGTTCTCTTCATGCCCTACCAGTCGATGTAGCCACCGCTCGGGCGCCAAGCCTCGGGGTACTGAGGCCCCGCTGAGCGATGATGCGTGCGCCTCGAGCCCCGCGACCGCTCCCCGACGCTGACTTGCTCCGCTGATGGCAATCTCGTTAGGGTGCCCCCGTGGTCGGGCCGGGCGCGCGCACTCGAGATCGATTCACAACTGCCTTCCTTACGCTGCTGTTGCTGGCGGCCGCATGTACCGGCTCCGATGAACCGGTCGCGAAGGACTCCTCACCACGGGCCACGAGCAGCGGGTCCACTCTGGGGCAGCCGGTGCAGCTCGACGTCCTCGTTTACAACATCGAGTACGGCGGTGACGAGACGACGGACGAGGTGATCCGCGAGGTGGACGCCGACATCATCGGCGTCCTCGAGTCCTACAACCGGCTCCCTGCGATCGCTCGCGAGACCGGATATCCCTACTACAACGTGGGTCTGCAGATCCTCTCGAAGTATCCGATCCACGAACCATCAGGAGCCGACGGCCTCTACGCCTACATCGAGGTTCAGCCGGGCTTCGTGGTCGCCTTCTTCAACACCCACCTGGACTACGTGAAGTACGGGCCGCATCAGCTCCTCGACGGGATGCCGCTCGCGGACGTGATGGCCTCGGAGAGGGAGGTCCGCACGGCCTCGATGCAGATCCTGATCCCCGATATGGAGCGGCTGGCCTCGGAGGGCTATCCGGTGTTCCTGACCGGTGACTTCAACACGCCATCGCACGAGGACTACACCGAGGCGACGGTGGGCACCCGCGAAGGCATCGACCGACCGATCCCCTGGCCGACGACGGAGGCCCTGGTCGAGGCGGGCCTCTACGATACCTATCGAGCGGTCTACCCGGACCCCGTGGCCGTGCCCGGCATCACCAAGGACAACCCCGACTTCCGCAAGGGTGGCTTCGGCGACCGCATCGACTACGTCTTCGCTGGCGGCCCGGTCACCACCCTGGACTCCCAACTCCTGGGTGAACAGGGCGGAGCCGACGTGGATCGTGCGTTCAAGCCCTGGACCTCCGACCACCGGGCCGTGCTGTCGACATTCGAGCTCACACCGGTCGCCCTGCCGACCACGCTCTCGCTCACTCGGCGTCTGCTCACAGAGGGCCAACAGCTCACGGCCTACGCGAACGCGCCCGGTCACGATCAGGTCGACCTCGCGATCATCCCGGAGGGTGCTTCACTGTCCGGGCCGATCCAGACCACCACCGCGGAACCGCCGAGGGAGGTGGCGTTGGCGACGACAACCCTCGAGCCGGGTGGATACGAGGTCGTGATGCTCGATACCGGGGGGAGCGAGATCGCCCGGAACGCCTTCTGGGTGCGATCGCTCCGGGACGACATCGCGCTCTCCACGGACAAGGACACCTACACGACCGGAGAACCGATCACGGTGACGTGGGACGACGGTCCGGCCAACCGTTGGGATTGGATCGGCTTCTACGAGGCCTCAGCCGCAGACCCCAAGGTCGATGACTACCTCATCTGGGCGTACACCGGCGGACACGAGTCGGGGGCACTGCCGCCGCAGGTCTTCGGCGAGATGACCTTCGACGAGGATTCCCAGGGAGGACCGTGGCCGCTGCCGCCCGGTGATTACCGCATCCACTACCTACTCACCGATCAGTACAAGTCAGCCGGCTTTACGGACATCACCGTCACCGAGTAGCGATGGCGACGCTCGGCCCTAGGGCGAGCGTCCGATCGTCATCGGCGGCGACGTGGCGGTTTGGTTCGGCGAACTCGATGAGCCGCACACCGAATGCCAGCTGCGGGTGCGCGCGCTCGACCCCGAGCTGGTCTGGCACGAGCACGAGCACGAGCCGTGGCGACCTCGCACCGTCTAACTCAAACCAGAGGATCCTCCCACGGGTTCGTGCGCCTCTCATGAAGGCGCCGAGCACGTCGTCTCGTCAGCTGCGACATCGGGAGAGGGTATCGTTTCCCGTGGTCAGGGGACTTCGACATCACCACACCCGTTCCCCTCCACCACCCACCTACGACCGAGCGGCGCGGAACAGCGAGAGGGGATGCAGCGCCGGTACTACTTGCGGACGTGGAACCGGAGGATGGTGACGTCTCGCGACCGCGAGCTACTGACCGGTTCCAGGTCGATCCTGGGGAGGCTCGGGGGGGAGAAGCGAATGCCGTCGCCGAGCAGCACCGGCATCACATACACCAAGATCTCGTCGACGAGCCCCCGCCCCAGGCACTGGCCGGCCACGTCGGCGCCGAGGATCTCCAGGTTCTTCCCGCCCGCAGCGTCCAGTGCCGTGGCGACCGCTTCCCCGATATCGCCGCTGAGGAACGTGACCCCAGGGTCCGGCGGGTCCGGCGGCTCGTGCGTCAGGACGAAGAAGGGTCCGGAAGAGGGGTAGTCGACGCTCCCTGGCTCGTCGGCCTCCATCCTCTTGCCCACCTCGTGGGTCCGCCGGCCGATGAGCATGGCGCCGGTAGCGGCCGCGATCTCCTGGAGATCGTCCGGTGCCACGAAGTCGGCGAGAGGGCGACCGGCGCCCCAGTCCATCGTGTGGCCGGGACCGGCGATGAAGCCATCAAGCGACATCGACCTGTTCACGACCACCTTTCCAGTGCTCGTATCGCTCACCCTGTTCCTCCAGAAGCTCGGATGTTCCCGTGATCCGTTCCGGCGCCTCTTCGGCCGCCACGCGAGTCATCCTCTAGCGGTCGGCTTCATGGGCAGTACGTCTGACGTGCAGAGTAGGTCCCGAACTCTCGTTGAGCATCAGAACGTCGGTGCGAGATCCATGAGAAGGCATCCCTTCTTGTACACCCTGAACGGATCATCCCGCAGCCCTCGACCTCATTCGCTGATTCACTGCTCGGCGCATGGGTGCGGTTGGCTGAACTCGACGATGATCACGCTATCGCGTGGACGTGTTGAACATCACGTTCTTCGATCAACCTGCGTCGTCAGTCAGGTGGTCGGGTGATGATCGTGGCCGGACGAACGGCCTCTGGTCTACTGTGGGCACCCCACCGACCGAGGGACCGACCGACCGACGAAGGACGACGGTGTGTTCTCGTCACTGAGGCTTGATGCCTCGAACTCCCAGCTTCTACTCGTGGAGATCCTCGTAGTAGCGGAGAGCGATCGCAGCGCGCTGCCGTGGCGGGAGCGAGAGCAGCGCCGTGCGCATCGATTCGTACGCGGCGACGTCTCGGTCGATGTGGCCTTCGCGGACCTCGGCGGTCCGCCGCTGGAGGTAGGACCGCCCGATCGCACGGCGGCGGAAGACGTCCTTCGACAAGTTGACGATCGTCCGGCGGAGGTAGGCGTCGAACGCCTCGGGGTCTCGCAGGTGGTGCAGGCGACCGACGAACCGAAGGAACGTCTCCTGGACGAGATCCTCGGCGAGCGCCCGGTCGCCCGTCAGCAGGTAGGCGAGCCGGTACCCGGCCGGGGCCGACCGCACGTAGACCTCCGCCAGCCGGCTTGCACGCCACTGCTCGGCTCCCATGTCGGCGACCATCGTCGTCCTTTTCGCACCCACATCACCAGGACGTACGAGGACCCGAAAGTGTTGCGAAGCTGGTCGGTCGGCGTGTTGCGTATCTCACCCTAAGCGACTCGTCTTGGGCGAGAGATAACGACCAGGGGAGGCATCTTGAGGTTTCTGCTCACGTCCGCTGGCATCAAGAACACGAGCATCCACGACGCGCTGGTCGATCTCCTGGGCAAACCGATCGCCGAGTCCAACGCTCTCTGCATCCCGACCGCGACGTACGCCAACCCGGGTGGTGCTGGCCGGGCATGGAACTTCATCGCCGGGCGAGAGCCCAGGACCCCCATGTGCGAACTCGGCTGGAGATCGTTGGGCGTGCTGGAGCTCACGGCGCTGCCCAGCCTCGATGGAGAGCATTGGGTCACCGTGGTCGAGGAGACCGACGCCCTGCTGGTGAATGGCGGCGATCCCCTGTATCTGTGCTACTGGATGCGTCAGTCCGGGCTGGCGGACCTCTTGCCGTCGTTGCGCGAGACGGTCTACGTGGGCCTGAGCGCCGGGAGTATGGTGATGGCCCCCAGCATCGGGGAGGACTTCGTCGGCTGGAAGCCGCCCACGGGTGGCGATGAAACGCTGGGACTGGTTGGTTTCTCGATGTTTCCGCACCTGGATCACGAGGACCTGCCGGAGAACACCATGGCCGATGCCGAACGATGGGCCGCCGGCATGCCGGTGCCGTGCTATGCGATCGACGATCAGACCGCCATCAAAGTGACCGACGACGCCGTCGAAGTCGTCTCCGAGGGGCACTGGAAGCAGTTCGCCCCCTGACACGACGACGCTTACCTGTGAGGGGTCGACCCGGAGAGATGTCCTATGTCGATGTGCCAGCCGATCGGTACTCGAGATGCACGATGAGCCCCGCCCCGTCCGCCTCAGATCCGCTCCTCGCCGACCGTCACGACGACCTTGCCCTTCGGGTGTCCGTTTTCGACGTATCGGAGCGCGTCGGGTGCCTCCCCGAGCGGGTAGACACGATCGATCACCGGGGTAACGTCGCCCGCCTCGATCATCGCCGCGAGGGTCGCGAGGGTGGCCTCGTCGTTCTCACCTTCGACGGCCACGAGCCGCTGCGACACGAACGGCGCGACGATCTTGCCGCGCATCGCGACCGCGCCGGGGCCGAACAGGCCGCCGTGTTGTGAGCCACCCACGGCCGCAAGGGTGCCCCTGGGGGTGAGAGTGCGGCGGAGAGAATGCAGCGAGTGGGTGCCCCCGTTGTTCACGACGACGTCGTAGGTCCGGCCGGCGTCAACGTACTTCTCGGCGGTGTAGTCGATCACCTCGACGGCGCCGAGGGAGCGGACGAGCTCGAGGGCCGCCGGACCGCACACCGCGGTGACCGCTCCGCCGAGGGCTCGGGCGATCTGCAGGGCGAAGGTGCCGACGCCGCCCGATGCTCCGATCAGGAGCACGGTCGTTCCGGGCCCGACCTGGCCGGCATCGCGGATCGCCTGGAGCGCCGTGCCGCCCGACACGGGCACCGCGGCGGCCTGCTCGAACGTGCAGTTGGTCGGCATCATCGCGATGTGGTCGGCTCGGACCGTGACGAGCTCGGCGAGGCCCCCGGTGAACCCCACCTCCGCGAAGACGTGGTCGCCCGAAGAGAACCGCGTGACGCGCTCGCCGACCGACTCGACCACGCCCGAGATGTCGCAGCCGGCGATCATCGGGTGGCGAGGCCGCCGGAGCCCGAACCTGAGCCGAACCAGGAACGGGTCGGCCCGCATCACGTGCCAGTCGGCCGCGTTGAGCCCACAGGCTTGAACGCGCACCGCCACCTCATCACCGGCCGGCGTCGGTGTCTCGACCTCCTCGAACCTGAGCACGTCGGGCGACCCGTACCTTTCGTACACCCACGCCTTCATCGTCATCGACCCCCTTCGCGTTCACACACCGATCTCGCTCGCGGACTTCAGGTCGTGCGCTGGCAGACAGGCATTCGCGGCGGCCCGTGCCACGCGGGTCGCGAGCGCGACGATCGTGAGGATCGGCGGCAGGCCCAACGATCGCGGAAAGAGCGTCGCGTCGGCCACGTAGAGGTTCTCCGGCAGGCGCTCGTCGTGCAGTGTCAGTGCGGTGGCGTGGGTGAGGGGCAGCGTTCCGCCGGGGTGCCCACCGTTCAGGATGCCCTCGAACGTCGACTCCGGATCGACCCCGGTGCCCGCCAGAAGCTCGCGGGCGAGCGCCGCACCTTCTTCCAGTCGCAACCGATCGACCGACGTCAGATGGGTACGCACGCGGCGCTCCTCGACTCGGCCGCCTCCCTCGTCGGCGATCTTCACCATCACGCCGACGATGTCCTGCGGCGGGTATCGCCAGCGTGGGTCGAGGGCGAAGCTCAACCAGTCGAAGTAAGGCGACAGGATGTAGCGGTCACGACGCACGACGAACGGCATCTCGATCTCGTTGCACTGCCAAGCCGACGGCACTCGCGCCGCGACTGTGAGCACGGGGTCGACCGAGAGCGTCGGTTCGCATCGGACCCCCGAGCGCTCGAGGATCGCCGGCGTGCCGAGGCCGCCGGCCGCGAGGACGACGAGATCGGCCCTGAGCGACCGACGGCTCATAGGCCCGGTCGTCAAGACGCCGACGGCGCGTCCTCCCTCGGTCACGACCCGGTCTACCCGGGTGCCCGTCCGCACCCGCGCTCCGTGAGCGACGGCGACGTCGAGAGAGCGCCGTGCATCCCACTTGATCCCGTACGGACACCCCAAGACGCAGCGTCCGCAGTGGTGACAACCTTCGGCGCGTCCCATCTTCGGTGTCGGCTGCGGGGCGAGGCCGAGGTCCTCGGCGGCGGCGAACAGCCGCCTGGTCGTCGGGTGCCATCGGCGCCGGTGTTCGACCGACACGGGGATCTCGGCTGCGATCTGGGCGAATTCCTCGTCCAGGTCGATGCCGAGCGCGCGGAGGTCGTCGTCGGCTCGGATCCCGTTGCCGGTCGCCACGGTGGTCGTCCCCCCGGTCCCGCTGCCGTGAACGACGAGCATGTCGGCGGTGCGGCCGACCCGCATCGCTGGGTACGCAACCCTGAGAAGCCGGGGATCCACCAGGAGCCGGCTCCGAGCGAGTCGAGCGATCGAGCGTCTGTCGAGCTCGCATCGACGGTACGGTCGACCAGCTTCGAGCACCGTGACGTCGAACGCGCCCTGCAACTCCTTCGCAACCGTGGCCCCCCCGGCCCCGCTCCCGACGACGATCGCTGTCTTCACCGCGAACCTTCCCCACCGATACTGAGCGTCGCGAGGCATACCGGTGAACCCGTCGTGATGCGCTCGGAGAAGGTGAGCCGGCCACCGTCCGTCAACCCGGCCAACAGTCCCGCGTCAGAAGCCGACATCACGCGACACACGTCCGGCGAGTAGCGCGTCGCGAACGAGCATCGGGTGACGACGACCTGCCCTCGGTCGTCGCCGGTCAGGTCTATCCCGATCAGCCCGTAGAGCCGGTGCGCGACATCGAGCGCATCTGCAGTTGTCCGGACGCCGAGCGCGACTCGGACACGGCGGCCGAGCCGCTCCATGTTCGATCGGAGGCATCGCTCGACGAGCGGCCGGCGCTCGGGATCGAGGAGCAGGCTCCCAGCGAGCACGTCGGTGCACGTCGCGTAGGCGCTGAGGATCGCGTCGGCCGAGCATCCACGAAGATCCGGCATCGGCGCGCCGAACGCATCCACCGTCGCTCGGAAGAGCGCGCGCAGCGCCCAGCGCCTCACAGGTTCTGGGATCCGATCGGGGAGCGCCCGGGTCCGGAGGCTCATACGCGGACCTCCTCCCGCTCGTAGAGCCCGTCGATCACGTCCGCATGACGCGCGACGATCCGCTCGCGCTTGAGCTTGAGGTTCGGCGTCAGGTCGCCGGCGCCGATCGAGAGGTCGTCGGCGAGCACCGCCCAACGCTTCACCTGTTCCGGGTGGGACAGGGAACGGTTGATCTCGGTGATCGCTTCCGCGACGACGTCACGCCGTGCGTCCGTTGGCGTCCCTTCGACCCACAGCAGCGCCGTACAGAAGCGTCGAGCCTCGCCCATGACCATGGCGTTCGTCACTCCGGGGATGCTTCGGAGCCGCGCCTCGATCTTCGCCGGGTTCAGGTACTTCCCGTAGGAGGTCTTCAGCAACTCCTTCTTGCGGCCGTCGATCACGAGGTAGCCGTCTTCCATGTGCCCGAGGTCGCCGGTCGTGAGCCAACCATCGCGGAACGGCTGCGTCGCGCCTTGGTCTGCGTAGCCGATCGTCACCTGGGGACCCCTCGCCAGGATCTCGCCGTCCTCCGCGATGCGCACGGTGGTCCCTGGAAGCGGCTCGCCGACCGTGCCGATCCGGTTGCGCCCCGACCGATTCAGCGTGAGCAGGGGTGCCTCGGTGAGACCGTATGCGTCGTGCACCTCGACGCCGATCTCGTGGAATCTCGTGAGGAGACCGTCCGGTATCGGGGCCGACCCGACGATCAGCTGCGCGCAGCGCCCGAGGCCAGCGCGCCTCAGCACGGTCCGGCGGACCGCCGAGCCCAGGGCGCGCTTCGCCGGCCCGTCGCGCGATGCCAGGAAGCGCCGGCCCACCGCGCTCGCCTCGACGCGTGCCCACACCTTCTCGTAGAGCCGCGGGACAGAGAAGAACACCGTCGGATGAACCGAGCGGAGGGCGTCCGGCACGTCCTGGATGTCTTCGACGAACGCGACCTCGACGGGAGCCGGCATCGAATAAGGCCCGTACGTCCCCAGGATCCCCTCGACAACGTGGTTCATCGGGAGGAACGACACGTAGGAAACCGGCCTCGTGCGCGCACGCCACGGCACGAGCGACGCGATCGACTCGGCCATCCATCGCAGTTGCCCATGGGTGAACGTGACACCTTTCGGGAAACCGGTGGTCCCCGACGTGTAGCGGAGCGTTGCGACGTCCGCGAGCCCGACGGGCGCCCGCTCGATCTCAGGCGCCTCGGCGCGGTTGGCGACCAGGTCGCCCCAGTCGAGAACTCCTTCTGGAGGTACCCCGCGGCAGAACGACACGGTCGGCAGGGATGACGCGACCGGCCCAAGGTTCTCGAGGATCCGAGGCGATCCGACGATCAGCGCCTCCGCGCCGCTCGATCGCAGGATCGCGTCGATCTCGTCGGACGGCGTCGTGGCGTAGAGCGGAACGGTGATCGCGCCGAGGAGGCCGAGCGCCAGCTCGAGTGTCAGGTACCGCGTCCCGTTCGGTCCGACGATCGCGACCCGCGTGCCGGCGCCGATGCCGATCCCGCGAAGCGCGTTCGCCGACGCCAGCACGTCGGTGCGCACGCCCTCCGCCGACCGCGGATGCGCCTGCCCGTCGACGATGTCGACGTATCGCACCGGCAGCCGCCGACTCCGCAGCCGGTACATCGCTTGCTCGTGGACCGTCCGTCCGGAACGGTGGAGGAAGCCACGGCCGACCGCGTAGCGGATCAGGTTCGGGAGGTATGTCTGCCAGCGCAGCTCATACGGTCCGATCAGCCGATCGGCGTGGTCGCGTCGGAACGTGCGACGCTCGCGCAGGTACGGCAACAGGATGTCGAGCCGATCACCGCCACGTCGGGGCCAGGGCACTCCGGGCAGGGGCACGAGGATCGGCCGAGGGAGCCGGAGGCCGAGCTCGACTCGCGCCCACCCCCGGACTTCACGGAGCACTTCGGCTGCCGTCGGGAGCGACGACCACGGGGCAGTGAGATGGACGGTGCGTCCCTCGGCGCGAGGATCCATCAGCAGTTGCACGATCGCATCGGCGACGTAGTCAACCGGCACGACGTTCACCCGCAGGCGGGGGCTGACGGGCATGGCATAGGTACGCCGCGTGAGGTACCGGCGGAGCAGCACGTAGAACGTGTTGAACGTCGCGATCTCACCGGTCCGTGAATCGCCGACGATCATGGCGGGACGTGCGACGGTGATCGGAAGACCCGCCATCGCATCGCGGGCGAGCCGTTCCGCCTCGAACTTCGTCCGCTCGTAGTCGTTCTCGAAGCCGGACCCGTCGCTGAGGTCGTCCTCCCCGATCTCGCCCGTCCGGCGGCCCGCGACGTAAGCGGTCGAGATGTGCAGGAGACGCTCGAGCCCGTGATCGGCGTGAGCCGCGCGGGCGAGCGCCAGGACGTTCGCGGTCCCGACCACGTTCGTGGAGCGCAGGTCGTCGAGCGATGCGTCGAAGCGAACGTTCGCGGCCGCGTGCACGACGTGGGTGAGCCGGCGAACGAGTGTCGCGTACGCGTCCGGGTCGAGGCCGAGCAGCGGTTGCGTCAGGTCGCCGGCGATCACTTCGACGCGACCCCCGATGGCTCCCGTGAGCGCGGTCCGGTCGTACCAGCTGCGGAGCGCCACACGGCGCGCTTCGTCGTCGGTCGCAGCCTTGACGAACGCGATGAGAGAGACGTCGTCCCGATCGAGGAGCCGGCTGCCGACTTCGGTCCCGACGAACCCCGTCGCGCCCGTGAGCAGGACTACGCTGCCCACGGCTCGGCTCCCCATCCGTGCGCGTCGGCGAAGGCCTGGAGCAGCTCGCGGTTCCGTCGGGCGTCGTGGAGATGTCGCTCGTAGCCATCGAGCAGCGCGCTCGTGACGCCGGTCGGAGCAGCGAGGACGTCGTCCAGACGTGCCGACGCCGCGTCCACCATGGCCTCAAGATCGACCGGGTGCTTCGCGAGGTCGCCGTCGCCTCCCGGACCGACGAAGCAGCGATCGAGCTTCAACTCCTCGAACAGGGTGCGGAGCCGGAGGTCGTGTCCGATTGCCACCTGTGGTACGCCGGCTGACATCGAGAGGATCGAGGCGTGGTAGCGCGACGTCAGAAGCCCACCGAGGCTCCGCAGGAGCACGGTCATCTTCGACGCGTCCAGGTCGCGGGACGAGAAGATCCGGGCTCGGTCTGGTCGGCGCATCCGCTCGTAGATCGCCCGCGCGAACGTCTCGTCGAGCTCCTCCATGCAGATGAGTGCGACGGATCGCTCGTGCTCCGTCACGACCCGGTCGGCGATCCTCGCGTATCCCTCAGCGAGCCGCGTGGAAGCTTGGCGGCGGGCGGTTGATCGGCTGAAGGAGTAAGGCCATCGGTAGCGGTCGGCTCGTCGTCCGAACGGGCGGATCACGACCGGCCACAGGAAGAGGTCGACCGCGGCGATCCCGATCGGCGAAGGGCCGGCATCGGGCCACGCATCATGGAGCCACCCTCGATCCCGTCCTTCGGGGCGGAACGTGAAGGCGTTGTCGGCAGTGGTCTCGATCGGCGCGGCGACGCCCCACGACCGGAGACGCCCGGCGGCGGCCGCCGAGCGCGTGACGATGAGGTCGGTCCGGCTCGCCTGCCGCCGGACCAAGCGCGCATTCCTCGGACGGAGTTGACCGGCATCGACCGCGTACGCGATGCACGGCGTCCCGTGGACGGCCGCGCAGCGTGTCGCCCACAGGAAGTACCACAGGAGCGCCGACGTCCACGTGTCCATATACGCACTGCCCTCGACGAGCATCACGAAGTCGTGTTCCCGCACGAGCCGCCGGACGGTGAGGGGGAAGATCGTGGGGAGGGGCTCGACCCGGACGCCTGGTGCGTCGCCAACGTATCGACGGAGGTTCGCCGGCTCGAGGGCCGGGATCGTGATCGGCGCACGAGGTCCGAACACGGCGCGGACGTCTGCGAGGTCGGAGAGGAGCAGCGCCTCAGCTCCGGTGTTGTTCGCGCCGTTGTATCCGATCAGCAGGATCCTCGGATCGGCCATCGTTCCCTCCCTCGCCACGGTGGCAGATGTCCGTATCGTGTGGCGTGCTGGGGGACCCGGCCCACCCGGGACTCTCGGGCTCGGTGTGGCTGCCGCTCTGATCGGCGCGAAGGGACACAGGTGTATCGCGAACAGGGTCATGATCACCGGTCCCATCACCACTCCGATCACCGAGACCTAGACTCCCCGGTCATGAGGGCCGGAGACACTCAGCGTGGGGAAGGTCCATCTCGCACGACACCTCCGGCGTCAGCAACCCGTGGTGAGCAGCAACGGAGCACCGACGGCGCGGTCCTGATGGAGCCCGGATCCGAGCCTGTCGCACGATGGAGTTCCGATGGAGTCGCGGGGATAGTGGCCAGCGGTGCCGCAGCCACGGTGATCGTTGCCCTGTACGCCTGGTCGTTTGGGAGCCGAGTGCACATCATCGGAGCGGACCAGTTCAGCTACGCCTGGCAGTTCCGCGCCGTGCGAGCCGGGCTTCTCGAGTCCATCGATCCCCGCCCCGGGACCTTGGCGATGGGCGCGCTCCTTCAGGGATCCGGCGTGGTGCCCGGGGATCTCGCACCAACGTTGATCGCGATCGCGCTCTGCGCGGTACTTGGTCTCGCGGTCGCCACGCTGCTGCGCCAGGCGCTCTCGCTGCCGGTGTGGGCGATGCTGCCGGTCGCGATCGGGGCGGCCACGTTCGGTGGGACGAGCCGCCTCACCGGCTACATCGCCAATCTGACCGCGCTCGTCTGTTTCTCCGCGGGGATGGCCGCCGTTGTCCGGAGCAGGACCTCATCGTGGGCTGCATATGCCCTCGCGGCCACGGCGTTCCTCGCTGCGGGACTGGCACATCCCGGGATCCTTCCGGCTTGGTTCGCCATCGTGGCGTTGTGGCTCGGTCTGTCCGTCGTCGCTTCGCTGACCGGGAGGGCTCGTCACGGTGGAGCGGGAGCCCGACCGCTCGATCTCCGACCGGTCTTCGCGCTCGCGGCGCTCACGCTGGGCACCGTCGGCACTCTTCTCGTCGTGTTCGCCATCATGCGCCGATCGCTCGGAGAGCTCGGCGACCTCGAGCTGGTGCAAGGGTATTTCGTTCGGCGACTCGGGAACACATGGGAGTGGGTAGTCCCGGTCGCGCCGCTGGTCATCGCTGGACTGTTCCTCGTGGCGCTGCGCGGGTGGAGACGCGGCGACCCGAGTGCACAACGCCTGCTCTTCGCTTGGGTCGTTGCATGCTTGGCAGGGGTGGCCGTCATGCTCGTCGCACCCGGCTTCCCGGGGCATCGGACGCTGATGTTGGCAGTGCCACTCGGGGCGGTGACCGGATTGGTGGCCGTAAGGATCGCGGAGTTGGCCGGTCGCGGGTTGGGGCGCGTGCGGGCTGTCGCGGTCGGGGGAGCGGCGCTTCTCGGTCTGGGGGCGGCCCTCGTGGCCGGGCTACTTGGGCTCGCCGGGTTTCGGGCGGCCGCCTCCGATCCTTGGAGCGATCGCGCACCGCCGGCGCGGCAAGTCGCGGCCTTCGCACGAGGGCATCCTGCGGACGTTCCCGTAGTGATGGTGTTCGAGCCGTGGCAGGCCCAGGGGGCCTTGCTCTGGAAGGTGCGTCTCAACATCGCCCGATCCTTCCTGGACGGTCCCCGGGCCAGCCACCTGTTCATGTACGTGGGCGACCCGGAGCGCCTCCTCGCTGGCGAACCCAAGAGGCTTCCTCCCCGCGCCGACGAACTGGGTCAAGTCCTCAATGGCATTTCGGAAAGAACCTGGCCAGACGTGTCCGCGGCGATCCGCGACGGGGCGGTGATCGTGTTCCCGCGGATGTACATGCATGAGCGATCGTGGGAGCTGGTTCTGTCGGAGGGTGCAGAGCTTGTCGATGATGACCTGGCCGTCTCCGGGCGATCGTCACCTCCTCCGGAGGAGTTGCCGGAGTATGCCTCGGCGTCGCCGATCAGCGCTTGGGCAGCCGCGAGCGTCACGATCCTCCTTCTCGGCGTGGTGGGCGGCGGGTATTCGCACCTCGCGTCTCGAGGCGGAGAGAGGGCGATGGGTGACGAGGCTGCCCTCGCACCGGCCTTCGGCATCGTGGTCGTCGTCCTGATCGGGACCGCGGCCGCCCTCGCGGGGGCCGATCCGGGGGGAGGGGTTGGCCTCTCGGCCCTCCTTATCGTGGCAGTGGTCGGCTGGGTGGCGGCCACGCGCATCCGCCCGCGGGCCTAGCGCCACGTCGGGCTGGACCCTCGGTCAGGGTCCGCCCGGAGGAACGAGACTGTGGCGGCGGATGCGAGGGGCCGCCTGACGGTCGGTTGATGATTTGCGACACTGCGGAGCTATGCACGAGCGCTCCGGCCCACAGGTTCCGGGTCGGACGAAGAAGGTCCCGCACGTCCTTGTCGTCGTCGCGTCTTCCATCGCGCTTGCAACCTCGCTGGCTGCTGCCGCCGGGCTCGTCGGCTGGGTGTTCCTCGATCGATATCGGGATCCGGCCCAGGTGGCACCGGCCGGCAGCGACACGGCGCAGCATGAGTGGCGCATCGAGATCGTCGCCGACGGTGGTCTCGACGCGCTGCCTCCGTTCGATGGGCGCACGCAGGCCCTCAACACGAACGCGGATCGGCCGGGGCTTCCGGTGATCGGGGCGATCGCCAAAGCCACAGGCATCGCCGAGCCACGAAGGCTCGTGTATGTGCTTCCCGCCGTGATGGCCGCCGTGACGGGGCTCGCCGCGGCAGGATTCGCGCGGGCAGCGATGCGGGCGCGGATCTGGGCGCTGCCCGCGTACGTGGCCGGGGTGGGTGCGTCCGTGCAGGTCGCCTTGGCCGCCAACGGCTACCTCGAGCAGCTGCTCGTCATGCCGCTGCTCCTCGCCGCGGCCGCCTGCGTTGTTGCGGCCGCCGGGGATCGTCGTGTGCACTTCGCTTCGACGTTCTTGCTCGGCGCCGCGTTCGCCGTTCACTGGCAGTTCGCTGCGGTGTTCTCGGGCCTGCTGCTCCTCGTATCGCTCGGGGCGATCCCAAGCTCGGTCGCGGAACGGAGGGCGGGCGCCTCATGGCGGCGTCTGTCCGTGGTCACAACCCTCGGGACGACGGCGGTTGGCTTCGTCGTGGGAGCGGCGGCGCTCCTCGGCACGCCTGGAACCCCCCGAGCCTCTCTCGGGATCACGAGGGATAGCCTCGTCGACAATTTCGAACGACAGCGGCCGCTCTATCGGTTTCCGGCGCCGGCCGTGGCGGCTGTCGGCGGTGTTATCGCGCTCCTCGCCAGGCGAGCCTCGCGACTATCGCTCTGGTTGCTGGCGCCGTGGGCCCTGCTGCCGGCTGGCGCCGTCATCCTCTTCGAGGCCGGCAGAACCGTGCCAGTACAGCGTGCGCTGACGTTCGCGCTCGCGATCCCGATCCTCGGGGTGGCTCTGATGGAGGGGGTCATCCGGGTCGGGCGCTCGTCGGTAGGGCGCGCCGGGCCGGTGCTCCTGGCTCGAGCCGCGGCCGCCGTCCTCGGGCTGCTCGCCCTCGCCCTGGTCGTCTTGTCGGTCGCGCAGACCCACGAGGTCTGGACGTCGAGGCCTGCCCCGACCTCGAACGAGCGGCTCGCCCAGTTACAGGCCGTGGCTCGTTACATCGGCGCGGCCGACCGGCCTGCGCTCGTGGTGGTGGACGGGCCGGCTGGGGACCAAGCCACCTCAGGTGCGGACTTCGGCTCTGTCCCGATGCTGCGGCGCTTGCGGGCGGAGCTCGAACCCGACCTCATCCTGGATGTGACGCCATACCTCGGCGATCCCACCGCCCTCCTGCAGGGAAGGCCGACGCTCCGTCCCGACGTACCCGGGTTCGACGAGACGTCGCTCGAGCTGTGGGAACGGGTCCGCCCCCTGCTCTCGAGCGATCCGCTCGTGATCGTGCTCCGACCGTTCCATGTGTCGTTCGACCGGCTCGTCCAGGACCATCCGAGTTGGAGGGTGACGGATTGGCTCGCGATCGTTCGCGGGCCACCCCCGAGATCCGAACTGGTCCAGCCGTCCGACCCGATTGCCCCGACGCTCATGTCACTCATCGGGACTGCGCTCTTCCTGCTCGTCGGAGTCGGCGTGGTGGGGATCGGCTGGGCGTGGGGCACGGGTCCGAGCGATCCGATCGCGCGAGCCTGTCTGGCCCCCGCGACGGGGGTGTCAGTGCTCGTCCTTTCGGGCCTCGCGGCGGAGCATCTGGGTTTCCAGACGGGTGAATGGGGGACCACGCTCGCCATCGTGGTCGCCGTTGTCGGAATCATCGCGGCGGCGGCCCGCCACTTCATCGACCGCCGAGGTCGGGATGAGGAGCCCGTGACGAGGGCTGAGGACGCACGTTGATGGACGGCGCCCGAGGCTTCGTGCCAACGTTGGCTCACGGATGAAGAAGCAGGAAGTGAAGACCGGCAGATCGTGGGCTGCAACGGCGGGGCTTGCGCTGGGGCTCGCCTCGGTGGCGTGCACCGAGGTGCCCGTCACCGCCTCCACAACCACCATCCAGCCCAGCGAGGCCGAACCGCAGAGCCCCGACATCGTCCTGATCGTTACCGACGACCAACGATGGGACACGCTCGGGGAGATGCCCGGACTCCGGCGCACGGTGCGCGCACACGGCATGACGTTCCGTGAGGCGTTCGTCGTCAACCCCTTGTGCTGCCCTTCGCGCGCTTCGATCCTCACGGGCGCGTACTCGCACACGACCGGCGTGTACACGAACTTCCCCCCCGACGGGGGAGCCGCGGCCTTCGATGACCGGTCCACGCTCGCCACGTGGCTCGATGATGCCGGCTACCGGACGGCTTTCGTAGGCAAGTACCTGAACGGCTACGCGAAGCCATGGTACGTGCCGCCCGGGTGGGACCGCTGGGTAGCGTTCCTCCGCGGCCCATCCCCTTATTACGACTACGACATGAGCGTGAACGGCCGGCGTCGAGAATTCGGATCAGCGGCGGCCGACTACTCGACGGATGTGCTGGCCCGCCTCGCCGAGCGATTCATCCGCGAGATGCCCTCCGACGATCCACTCTTCCTGTTCCTGGCGCCCGCGGCCCCTCATCACCCGAACACGCCCGGGCCCCGGTACGCCGAGGCCGAGCCCTTGATCCCGTTCAGTCCCGGACCGAACGTTGCCGAGCGTGACGTGTCCGACAAGCCCGCCTACATCCAGGCGCTCGGATCTCAGGATCGTCGATCCGAGCAGAGGTGGAACGCGCAGGCCGTGGCGCTGAAGGCCGTCGACGACCTCGTGGTTCGCACGGTGCGCGCACTGCGTGATCGTGGCAACCTACGCAACACCCTGCTCGTGTTCATGAGTGACAACGGCCTGGCCGTCGGCGAGCATCGGTGGAGTTACAAGCTCACGCCGTACGAGGAATCGATCCGGATCCCCTTGGTTGTCCGCTACGACCCCCTCACGCGGGGCACGTCCACCAACGCTTTGGCGGTCAACATCGATCTCGTGCCGACGATCGGCGAGATAGTGGGGATGGAGACGCCCGGCGCCGAGGGCCGCTCCTTGGTGCCGCTCCTGCGCGGCGATGTTTCCGCCATCCGGACCGAATTCTTGATCGAGCACCTCCAGTTCCGCACCGGTCCTCACCATGCCGACCCTCCGACATACTGCGCGCTTCGGACCGTGGATCGGCTGTTCGTCCACTACGACACCGGGGAGGAGGAGCTGTACGACCTTCGGCGTGATCCCTACCAGTTGCGGAACATCGCGACGGATCCGGCTCGCCGGGCAGAGCTCGACGAGCTCCGAGCGCGGACGAAGATGCGGTGCCGTCCACCTCCACCGCGGTTCTCCTGGACGAGCCCATAGACACGAAGCGAACCGTGAGCGCGGCGCCACTCACTGGAGCTGGGGTGTCCGAGTGGGCGAGGTCCCGAGCTGATGGGACTCGATCACCCGATACCGCCGAACCCCCAACCCCCCGTGTCGTCCTGTTTGAGCGCGACGTCCAGCCCAGCGGCGGACGCCACCATGAGCAAACGAAGGTCGTCGGACACCTCGCTCTCGATCTCCAGGACGTACGTGTCGGCGGTCGTGTAGCCCTCCTTCAAGACCCCGTTCCACTTCTTCGTGACCCGGCCGGCCTCGGCGCCGGCCGCGTCGTGGATCGCGAAGTCCCACGAACGCCAGTTCTCGGCGTCGATGGACCCGATCTTCTGGCCGCTCGCGTCGATGAGCGTGAAGTGCTTCTTGCCCATCACGTTGTCCTGCAGGATCGCCCCGCGCTCGGACCCCGCCGCGTCGGCGATCGTGATCGTGGACTTCATGAGTTTCGCGGGCCGAAACAGCGTGCAGACCGCCTGCCCGTCGGCATCGAACACACCGAGCTTGTGCGTCAGGAACTGATCGATGTCGCTGAAGAGCCTGACCGCGCGCATCGTCATGGATTGCTCGAGCTCGCGGATCGTGCCGATCGGGGCGCCGGCGCCGTCGAACACCTCGTACTCGTTCATCGTCTCGATCAGCTTCGCTTTCTGCGAGATCACGAGCACATCCTCGGTCAACATCCTCGACATGGGTTCCTCCTCAGGTTTCGGCTCCTGCTCGAGAGGCAGGCACAGCCAGCGATCGCGCAAGGTCGTCGAGAGCGCTGCGCACGCCCTGGACGAACACCTCCACATCTGGGCAGCGGTCATAGTCGGCCGCCGCGGTGAAGTTCAGCTGGTCCTCGTAGGACAGCACGCCCACGACGAGCGTCAGGTTGCCCATCGTCGGCATCATGGGGAACACCTCCAGCAGCCGTGCGCCGGCGAGGTAGAGCGGCACCGACGGGCCGGGGGCGTTGGTCACGACCAGATTCACCGACCGCTGTCGCGGGAACAGCCGGTACCAAACGCGCTGCCCGGCGACGAACCTGAAGATCCCGCTGCCCGCCTCAGGGCGGGCTTCGTTCTTGCGCGTGGCCGTCTCGGCGGTGATCAGTTCCAGCCGCCGGAGAGGTTCGGGCTCGCCGAGCGGGAGCGGAACCATCATCCACCCCGGCCTGTTGCCTTGAGCCTCCCAAGGATGCTCGTCGCGCAGGGAGATGGTCACCATCGCGCGCTGCACCAGACCCTCCACATCCTCGCCGCGGCTCGCCAGCAGCTCGCGGAGGCCGCCGGCAACCGCGGCCAGTACCACGTCGTTGACCTTGGCGTTGTGTGCATGAGCGATCTGCTTGGCCAGGTCGAGACGACTGCGGATCAGCGCCAGCCGTCGCGCGGTTCCGACCGGTCGGTTGAGACTCGTCCGTGGGGCGGGCTCCTCCGCGAGGACCTCCCGCCACGCCGGCCAGGCCTCCCGCGCGCTGCGTATCGTCCTGCTTGGATGGATGAGTCCTGTCCATCCGCGGCCGAGTTCCTGCCCGCGGCGTCGCAGGTTGTCGCGCAGCAGCTCGGAGTCCGTGGGGATCGGCGTCGGCGTCCGCTTGGGTGCGACAGGTGTCGGAGCGTCAGGGGTCATGTCCAGGAGCGCCCCGAAGGCTGCCAGCGCCGCAGCGCCGTCGGCGAAGGCGTGATGCAGCCTGAAGTACACAGCCACCCGCCGCTCCTGCAAGCCGGGGAGCACCCACAGTTCCCATAAGGGCCTGGCCGGATCAAGCTTCCGCCGTGCCAGTTCCTGACACGCTTGCAGCAGCTGAGCTTCGTCACCGGGCGCGTTCACGGCGCGCACCCGGATGTGGTCGGCGATGTCGAAGGAGGGAGCATCGGTCCACAGCGGCCAGCCCAGCCCCAACCCGGGCCGGCGAAGCAGCTGCCGGAACCGAGGGATCTGCTGCAATCTCGGCTCGACCAACCGGCGGACGTCCTCGATCCGAACGCAGCCATCGCGGTCGAGCAGGCCGCTGCCGTCGAGGATGGCCAGACCGCCGATGTCGGTGGACCAGCCGTAGTCGTCCCACATCAGCAGGAACAGGTCCGACGCGGTCAACCGGTCCAGGAGGCGCGCTTCGGTCACGACGGCACGCTCGATTCCCTTCGTGCGGTGTCGCTGATCAGCTGCACGAAGTTGTCCGTTGCATCGAAGGGGGCTGCGTGGGCGGCCCCTTCGATCCGATGCATCCTCGCCCCGGGGATGGCAGCGGCGAACGACCGCGTACAGCGGGCCATGAAGTCGGGACTCCGTGCGCCGTAGCTGCATGCGACGGGGACCCTGATCGTCCCGAGATCCTTCGCGGTCGGATGGTTGCCGATCGTGGAGAGGAAGTCCCACAGCGTTGCCTTCGCGTTCTCCCTGCCGGCCCGCCGCCACTCCTCGGGGAAGGCGTCCCAGGCGCTGCCGCCCTCGCGGTAGCTGTATGCGGACCGCAACAACGCCTCGGCGGCGTCGCTCGGCTGGCCGCGCAGGGCGAACGATCCCATCGTGGCGAACGTCCTGACCTGCGAACCCGTCGGGAGGTGACGGGTGAACCGCCATGGGCCTTCGTGTTCGATGACCGCCTGGACCAGGTCCGGACGGCGAACCGCGAGGTCGATCGCGATCACCGCCCCGGAGCTCGTGCCGACCACGACGGCGGGCGCCGTCCCCAGGTGCTCCAGGAGCGCGGCGGCATCGGCCGTGTGCGTTGAGACCGTGCGGACCGGCTCGCCGCCGGTCCGGGCATACCCCCGGCGGTCGTAGGTGATCACTCGCCCGATCCGGCCGAGCTCGTCGACCGCCGAGCCCCAAGTCGAGGCCGTCGCGCCGGAAGGGTGGATCAGGAGGATCGGGACGCCCTCGCCTACCTCGACGTGGTAGAGGTCGCGTCCGACCGAGCTCACTGAACCTACCCTGCCCACCGTCTCCTCCTCACGCATCGTGTCCTCGGCCATCGTGTCCTCGGCCATCGTGTCCTCGGCGACCTCGGGCCGTGTGCCGATGACCACCGCTTGGACTCCGTGATGGTCTGCTTGGCTCCTCCCTCTGACCTCGGTCAGTGGACGCCTGCAGGCTCAAGTGCCTGCAGGAGGGTGAAGTGCGTGACGTTCACCCCGATCTTGTCCACCAACTCGACCAGCCGAGGTGACGGCTCGCCGTAGAAGGCCATCGTGTGGTCGAAGGCGAATCGCTCGAACATGACGTCCCGCGCCTCGCGGACGTGGAACGCGTGATCGACCAGGGCGTCCGCATCCACATAGGCTTCGCGGACCTCGCACTCCGTCCCGTCGTTGCTGAGGAACCAGTCGTAGGCCAGCGTTCCGGAGTCCTTCTCCCTCGTCTGCCGCATCATCTCGGCCGCTTGCCGTTTGAACCCCTCCAGCTGCCCGTCGCGGACCTTCAGCCGGGCTCGTACTTCGAACCGACTCATCGTCGTTCCTCCTCTCTCCTCGGATCACGGCTGGTCACGGTGTCTCTCGTCCTCGTCATCACCTCCCCCGAGCCGGGACCGTTGGGTGCGCGGCTCCGACGGATCGCACCTCCGATGAGGAGCGCCCCGCCGATCAGGAAGATCCCCCCTGCCACCAGCGAGCCGATGGCGATGCCCAGCAGTGCCGGATACGTGGCTCCCAGGTCCGCGCCCACGCCGATCTCCCGTCGCCCGTCGGCGTTCATCACGACGACGGTCCACGATCCGTTGGCCGGATCCCAGGTCAAGGTCTGGGCCCCAGGGCCCGTGGCGGAGGCGACCCAGAACTCCTGCGTTCCGGGAGCGGATGCGGTCGCGCCACCCTCGATGGTCTGCACCTCGTTCCCCCAGAACTCGGAGATCAGCGTGTGGTCCACCCCCGCGAGGTAGCGGTCGACGTCGTTCGAGGGACCGATCCCCACGAACACCGGCGAGTCGGAGCCCACCGGCGTGACCCGGATCCGAACCTCCCCGAGCACGGCCGAGGAGTACAGCCACCCGACGCCCGGCGAGTCGAGCTCGACCCGATCGGTCACCAACGCCGATCCGGAGGTCGAGAACGCGTGGACGTCGGTCGTGACGTACCCCGCCGGATCTCGCTGCGTCAGGTCGGCCCACAGGCCGGTTCCCCCGACGCCCAGCAGCCCGATCGAGACCAGGACCAGCAGCGCCCCGATCACGAGCGCCGTGATGCGGCCCAGGCTCCATCCCGAGGGACGGGCAGAGGTCGCGGGCGGGGACGGCACCGCCGGAGGACCTCCTGGCCCCCTCTCGCGCTCCGCGACGTCACCCGCGGGTGACGCTGGTGAAACACGACTGTCGGTCATCGGTACCACCCCTCCCAGGCTCGTGTCGCGGCGTTCTTGCTCGAGCTGGACCGGCTGCGCCGGAGTCGGTAGGCGTTCATGGGATCTGAACCTCGCTGACGCGCGTGATGGTGGTGCGCTCGGCCACGTAGAACGGCAGCATCTTGAGCGCGACCTCTTCGCTCTCGGCGTCCACCGTCCACCAGATCTCGTGCCCGCCGGAGCGGCACGAGGCAAGGGTCGCTCGATGGCGAAGCGGGCTCTCGTTGCCTTTGAACGAGGCGAACACCACGCCGCACTCGTCGGATGTGTGACGGTGGTGAAGGACGTACCTGGACATGCCTGAAGCGTGCCCGCCCGGCCGGAGGCCGACATCGGGGTATCACCCTGAGCTGGGCCCTGATTCTCTTCCTGGCCCGACGAGTCTGATCCATCCCCCGCCCGGAGGAGCCTGCACGCTCTGACCGAGCGTCTCGAGGGCACCACCCGGCTCGACGGCCCCTTCGGTCGCATGGGTCCCGGGATGAGGGGGGCCATCGGCCCTATCCAGGCTTCCGCCTCTGGCTTCGCATGGAGCGACCCGGAGGGTGGTGGGTTGTGTCATCTGAACCAGGTCGGCCACGTTCGCCGGTCGCGGGCTACCGCGGGGACCGGGGCGACGCACCCTTCGGCATCGCTGCTCGCGTATCCCCCGCGGATCTGCTCGTGGGGCGAGCCGAAGAGCTCGACTCGCTCGAGTGGCTCCTGGACGAGCTCGACCAAGGCCATCCGGGGGCCCTCGAATTGGCGGGTGAACCGGGGATCGGCAAGACCCGGCTCCTCAAGGAGCTCGCCGCTCGCGCCGAGGCCCGCGGGCACCTCGTTCTCTCGGGAGCGGCATCGGAGCTCGAGCGCGGGCTGCCGTTCTCCGTCTTCCTCGATGCGTTGGACGACTACGTCGCGGGCCTGGAGCCGGAACGGCTCGCGGCGGTGGATGACGATGTCCAAGCGGAGCTCGCGCACGTCTTCCCGTCCCTGTCGGCGTTCGCCGACGGCCGCGGGGTGGCGCTCCAGCACGAGCGCTATCGCAGCCATCGTGCGCTCCGCGAGCTCCTCGAGCGACTCGCCGCGCCGACGCCCCTCGTGCTCGTGCTGGATGACGTCCACTGGGCCGACTCCGCGTCCGTCGAGCTGCTCGGCGCGCTGCTGCGCCGACCGCCGGCTGCAGCGGTGCTGATGGTGTTCGCCGTTCGTCCGCGCCAGTTGCCCGACCGCCTGTCGGTCGCCCTCGAGCGGTTTTGTCGCGAGGGGTTGCTGACCCGGATCGAGCTGGGGGCACTGAGTCAGGTCGAGGCGCGTGCCTTCCTCGGCGAGGCTGTCGACACGGTGCACGCGGCCGCCCTCTACGAAGAGAGCGGCGGTAACCCGTTCTATCTTCAGCAGCTCGCGCGGGCGCTCGACCTCACGGGTGGGGCCTCTTCCGCCGCTGCCGAGCTGTCCCTGGCCATCGAGGTGCCGTCTGCCGTCGCCGCTTCGCTGACCGAGGAGCTCACGCTGCTGTCCGAGCCGGCGCGCTTGGTGTTGGAAGGCGCCGCGGTGGCGGGCGACCCGTTCGAGCCCGAGCTGGCCGGGGCGGCCGCGAGGACGTCGGAGGAGTCGACGATGGAGACCGTCGACGAGCTCCTGCAGCTCGACCTCATCCGCCAGACGGACGTGCCGCGGCGGTTCCGATTCCGGCACCCGCTCGTGCGACGGGCGGTCTACGAGACCACCCCGGGAGGCTGGCGACTCGGCGCGCACGAGCGGTGCGCTGAGGCGCTCGCTGCGCGAGGCGCGGCCGTGACCGCGCGGGCGCACCACGTCGAGCGCTCTGCGCGCCAGGGCGACGTCGCCGCCGTCGCGGTCTTGCGCGAGGCGGGCGAGGCAACGGCACGCCTCGCGCCCGAGAGCGCCGCACGGTGGTTCGGTGGGGCGCTGCGGCTGCTTCCACAGACCGCGCCGGTGCAGGACCGCGTCGAGCTTCTGCTCGCCCGTGCCGGGGCCTTGGCTGCGGCGGGTCATTTCGCCGACAGTCATGAGGCGCTGCTGGACGCGATCGCGTTCGTCCCGGAGCGATCGAGCACGCTCGGCACGACCCTGACGACGGCGTGCGCAAGGGTGGAACGCTTCCTCGGGCGATACGAGCAGGCCCACGCGCGTCTCGTGACGGCTCTTCGCGGCCTCCCCGAGCCGTCCTCGGTCGAGTCCGTCGGGCTGCTGATCGAGGTGACCCTGAACGAGTTCTACCGCTCGAGATACGAGGCGATGCACGACTGGGCCGGGCGCGCGGTCAGCGCCGCGAAGGTGCTGGGAGATGCGGCCCTGATGGCAGCGGCGCTCGCCGTGTCCGCTCTCGCAGACGCCATGACGGGACCGACCCAGACAGCTCAGTCCCAACGTGCAGAAGCCGCAGCGCTGGTCGACGGGCTCTCCGATGACGAGCTCTCGCTCCGTCTTGACGCGGCGGCCTGGCTCGCTGCGGCCGAGCTCTACCTCGACCTCTACGCCGAGGCCGAGGCACACGCGAGTCGTGCCCTCAACCTCGCTCGAACGATAGGGCGCGGGGGGGATCCCTTCGGCCTGTATCAGATCCTGCCCAGGGTCTGGTACGTGCGCGCGAAGCTGACCGAGGCCACAGAACTCCTTGACGGCGGCATCGAGGCCGCTCGTCTGCTCGGGACACCGCCGGCTCTCGCCGGGAACCTTTTCAACCGCTCCGTCGTCGCGGTCGCCGTCGGCGATCTCGACATCGCGCTCGCGACCGCTGAGGAGGGCGTCGAGCTCGCGCGCGACCTGGACGAAGGCTTCGTCGCGGCTTGGGCTGCGGTGAGGCTCGCCGGCGTTCTGCTCGAAGACGGCCAGCCGGAACAGGGGGTCGAGCTGCTCCTCGGTCGTGCTGGTGGCCAGGCGCTGACGCTCATCCCCGGCGGGTGGAGGGCGTACTGCCTTGAGCTGCTCACGCGCTGCTGGCTCGCGCTCGATCGCCGCGCCGAGGCCGAACGCGCAGCCGACCTTGCCGGGGTCACGGCAGACGCGATGGGGCTTCCCCTCGCGGCCGCTTGGGCCGATCGTGCCGGCGCTGCCGTCGCTCTCCACGTGGGGGACTTCGCCCGCGCTTCCGAACGCGCACTCGCCTCGGCCGATGCCGCTGAGGAAGTTGGGGCCCCGATCGAGGCAGCCCTTTCGCGCACGCTCGCTGGCCGAGCCTTCGCCCAAGCCGGCCAGAGCGACCGCGCCGTTGCGGAGCTTCAGCGTGCAGCGGCAGCGTTCGATGCGTGCGGCGCGCGGCGCTTCCGGGAAGGCGCGGAGCGAGAGCTCGGAAGGCTCGGTCGTCGCCCCCACCGGCGCTCGCGGCCGGGACAGTCAGACGGATCTGGCATCGCAACGTTGACCGAACGCGAACGCCAGGTGGCGCAGCTCGTCGTCGACCGCAAGACCAATCCTGAGATCGCCGCGGAACTGTTCCTGAGCCAGAAGACGGTCGAAACCCACCTGCGCAACATCTTCCACAAGGTGGACGTCACGACGCGCGCCGACCTCGCGCGCGCAGTCGAACGCGCCGACCGAACGGCGAGTGCGCGTCCGAGTTAGGTTCGCTGGACCCGGTCTTCTCCTGGTCCCGATGACGCGTCGCGGACGCTGGGAATCAGGGTCGGAGTCAGGGTGACACCCCGATGTCGGCCGAGCCGCGCACACGACAAGCTCGATAGGCATCCGTCGCTGGCGGGCGGCAAGTCGAAGGAAACATGGGAGGAGGAGACCATGGAAGTCCCTGTGGAAGATCGGCACGGATCTGGAACCTGGGCGAGGGCGATCGCGCGATGGCGCCGCGTCGCCTGGATCGTCGTCGTGATCGCCGATGTGGGGCTCCTCGCGTGGTGCGCGATGGCGGCGCTGGCGCCCGGGCGGCTGTCGGGACCAGGTTCGACCCCGATCCTGGCCGCAGGCTATGAGGGCTTCACCGGGGGATCGTGGCAGCAGATCGCTGCCACGTCTCCGAAGACTGCCGAGTACATGACGCTGCTCTTCCGCATGTTCGGCATCTACGGCGTGGCCTTCTCGTTGCTGGCGATCGCCATCGCGGCCAATGGCTTCCGCCGCGGCGAGCGATGGGCATGGTGGGCGCTGCTGGTCGGGAACACGATCGGGTATGGCGCGCCGATGGTGTACGACCAGATCGTGCGAGCGGTCGGACCGTTCGAGCTGTCGGAATACCTCGGCCTCGCCGTGATCTATGGGTCCCTCGCCATCACGGCTCCTTTCCCGGGCCCGCGTCGTGTGCGGAAGGAAGTGGCCCGCAGGCGGCGAGTGGACGGCGCTCTCGACGTGGAGGACACTCCGAGCGATGGGGGCACCGGAAACCCGCTACGCCTGGAACGGTGACGTCTCTCTCGCCTATCAGGTGGTGGGTGACGGTTCAGTTGATCTCCTCTATCTCCCCGGCGGCCTCTCGAACGTCGACGTGATGTGGGAGAGCGCGCGCTACTCGATCTTCCTGGAACGGTTGGCGGCGTTCTCGAGGCTGATCGTGATGGACCGGCGGGGGATCGGCTGCTCGGAGCGCTTCTCACCCAGCGAGGTGGCGACCCTCGAGGTTGCCGTCGATGACGTCCTCTCGGTCTTGGACGACGCCGGTTCCGAACGCTCGGCGTTGTTCGGATTCGAGGAGACGAACTTCATCGTCGCGATGTGCGCTGCCTCCCACCCCGATCGGTTCTCGCATCTCGCGATGCTGGATCCCAGCCCGACATGGGTACGCGACGACGAGATCACCTGGGAATGGACCAGGAGGGAGTGGGACAAGCAGATCGAGTTGTTCCACGAGTCTTGGGGCCGGAAGTCGATGGCCGCCGAGCACCCCGAGGTGATCCCGTCGCTCGTCGGGGACGAGCGTGAGCTACGATGGCTCGAGAAGTTCCAGCGACTGACTCAGAGTCCGGGTGTGTGCGCCGCAGAGGCTCGCAAGAACTGCGACACCGATATCCGCGGCATCCTTCCTTCCATGCACATCCCTACGTTGGTCTTGCATCGAACTGGCGATGATCTCGTCGACGTCCGCAGTCCACGGTACGTGGCCGAGCACATCGCTGATGCGCGGTTCGTCGAGGTGCCTGGCAGCGACCACATCCCGTTCTGGGACCACACCGAGGAGCTCGCGTCGGAGATCGAGGCCTTCATCACGGGCGTTCGTCGCGGTCCGACCATCGATCGCGTGTTGGCTACCGTGCTGTTCACCGACATCGTGGGCTCGACCGAACGGCAAGCAGCGCTGGGTGACCTCGGCTGGAAGTCGCTCGTCTACGAGCATCATCGGATCGTGCGTTCCGCGTTGGACCGCTGGCGCGGCACGGAGAACGACACCGCGGGTGACGGGTTCTATGCGACGTTCGACGGACCTGCGAGAGCGATCAACTGCGCGAGCGAGATCGTGGACCGCGTTCGTGACATCGGTATCGAGGTCCGAGCAGGTATCCATACGGGTGAGTGCGAAAGGATCGAGGACAAGTTCGGCGGCTTGGCGGTGACCATCGGCTCGCGCGTGGCGTCCCAAGCGGCAGCTTCTCAGGTCCTCGTCTCGCACACCGTCAAGGACCTCGTCGCAGGCTCGGGCATCGAGTTCGAAGATGCCGGCATCCGCGAACTGAAGGGTGTGCCGGACAGTTGGCACCTTTACGCCGTGTCGGCATGAATGCGCCCCAGCGGTGTCGAACCGCCGGGACTAGGTCGTAACACTCCACACCAGACTCGATCGGTGGTCTCAACCGCTGAGGGACCGAGGGAAGGATGCGGACGCCGGACGCAGCTCGGGCTGGTGGGAGCGATCGACTTCGAGGTCGGGTCGGGAGGGCCCTGCTGGAGCAGGGTCGGGCGGCCCTCGACCGGAGGTTCTGGGGTGGGAGCGTACAGGTGGCCGCCTAGGAAGGGCGAGTCCCGCGGTGTCGGGCGGGAGACGAAGGAGGCATGGCGATGTCACCCGGGACGAAGGACAGCGGAACCATCGCCGGGTCTCGGGATCACGGGTCCCCCAGGATCGACGAGTTCGAGCTCAGGGCCAGGATCGAAGAGGTCCTCAACCGATGGCCCGCCGTCGGTCTGGCGGTGGGCGTGGTCCGTGATGGCTCCCTCGAGTTCTTCCACGGACATGGGGTCGTGGACGTCGCCTCGGGCACACCGATCACCGAGGAGACGGTCTTTCGGATCGGCTCGATCACCAAGACCTTCACGGCGATCGCGGCGATGCAGCTATGGGAGCAAGGATCGATCGACCTCGACGCCCCTGCCAACGACTACCTGCGCGGCTACCAGCTGATCCCCGCGAAGGCCGGCTTCCGGCCTGCGACGGTGCGACACCTGCTGACCCATACCGCGGGGATCCCTGAAGTGCTGCACCCGCTGGACGTGGCCAGGCCGCTCTTCGGCGAGACCGTGAAGCAGGGTCGGCCGGTGCCGTCCCTCGCGGACTACTACCGAGGCGGCCTGCCGATCCGGACCGAGCCGGGCACTCGATTCACGTACACCGACCACGGTTTCGCGACGCTGGGCCGGATCGTCGAGGAGGTGAGCGGGACGTCGTTCGACGGTTACATGCGCGAGCACATCTTCGACCCCCTCGGTATGGCCGACACCGACCTCGTCCGATCCGAGCGGGTCCGGTCGCGCCTCGCGACGGGATACACGCTGGGCTCCGGAGGCGCCAAGGCGGTCACCGACTACGAGGTGGTGACGGTGGGCGGGGGCGGCGCTTACTCCACCACGAGGGACATGGCTCGCTACGTCGCGGCCCTCCTCGGCGGTGGCGCCAACGAACATAGGTCCATCCTCAAGCCGGCGACGCTTGCCACCATGTTCGAGCCCCACTACCAGCCGGATCCCCGCGTACCGGGCATCGGACTGGCGTTCGACCGCGGCGACGCCGGAGGCCATCGCGTCATGGAGCACGGTGGGATCCTGCCCGGCTTCGATTGTCAGCTCGTCGTGGCTCCCGACGACGGAGTGGGCGTGCTGGCCTTCACGAATGGCGCCAGGCGCGCGATGTTCTGGCTGCCGAACGAGGTGGCCGGGCTCGTCAACCATCTGCTCGGCGTCTCGGACCGGACGATCCGTACCGACATACCGCAGCACCCGGAGCTGTGGGCGGAACTCTGCGGTTGGTACCAGCTCTCGGCGCGGCTCACCGATGCCCGGGCCAGGATGGCGGCCGGCGCCGGGGCGGAGGTACTCGTCAGGGGTGGCCGCCTCGTGCTTCGAGTCTTGACCCCGATGCCTGGGGCCTATCGGGTGTTAGCGCTCCATCCTGATGACCCGAGCGATCCGTACGTCTTCCGGATCGATCTCTCCCGGTTCGGGCTCGGCACGCTGCGTCTCGTGTTCACGCGCGAACCGGGAGGGCGGGTGACGGCCGTGCACCTGGCCGAGGGCAAGCCTCTGTCTGCCCGGAAGCGTTCGGCCACGACGAACCCCAGGTTGTGGGCCACCGGAGCGCTTGGTGCGCTCGCCGTTGCCACGACCGCGCGGGCGGTTCGGCGAGCAAGCCACTCGTCTCATCCGAGAGGAGGTAGTGACGCATGACGACGCTCAGGGCTGAACGGCTGGCGCGAGCCACAACCATGCCGATCCGAGACGCCAAGGGAGTACTTCCCGAACTTCATGCGGATCGCGGGCGCAGACCAGCACGGCTCCACCCTCTCCTCTTGGCGCGCGAGCTGATGTCGGGAGCGTGGCGCACGAGGTGCCGCCCGGAAGCGATGATCTTCGCTGGTCGCCACCTGCTCAAGGGCTGGACGGTCTTCAGATCGTCGAGCGCGCGGGCCGCAACCCCGACGCGGAGCAGACCGTCGAGGTCATGGAGGCGATCAGGAGATTCCTCTCTGAGGCGGCGATCCAACGAGCGAGGCGATGAACGGTGCACACCGGAGATGTGACTGAACTGAAGCACGACGCGCTCGACAACATCATCTTCCACATGACGCCGAGGCAGTGGCTGATCGAATCAGGCCCCTGGGTGTTGGATCGCGGCGAGGGAGCGCTGCTCTACGACGTCGACGGGCGCGAGTACCTCGACGCCATGGCCGGCGGGCTCTTCGCCGTCCTTGCCGGATACGGGCGAGAGGAGATCGCCCGAGCCATGTACGAGCAGGCCTTGCGACTGAACTACACGAGCCCAGCCTCTGTGACGAGCGCGGTCACGATCGAGCTGGCGCGGAGACTGGCCGACCTCACGCCGGGCGATCTCTCGCCGTCGTTCTTCTGCAACAGCGGCTCCGAAGCCGTCGAGGCGTCGATCAAGCTCGCCCGCCAGTATCACCAGGCCAACGGCGATGGCCGACGGTACAAGGTCGTGTCGCTTCGCCGGGCGTATCACGGATCGACGATGGGAGCCCTTTCGGCGACCGGCTGGAGCCCTCAGTTCCAAGAGTTCCGTCGCTCGGCCGATCCGGCCGTGCCTGTGGCGGGGTTCGCCAACGCCATGCCGGCCTACTGTTACCGATGCGAGCTCGGATTGACCCATCCCTCGTGCGGACTCGCCTGCGGCAGCACGATCGAGCAGGCGATCCTCGGCAGCGATCCTGACCTGGTGTCCTGCGTGATCCTGGAGCCGATCATGGGGACGGCAGGGTGCATCGTCCCTCCGGCCGGCTACCTGGCCAAGGTCCGCCAGATCTGCGACCGCTACGGCGTCCTGCTGATCGCCGACGAGGTCGTGTGTGGGTTCGGACGGACCGGGCGGTGGTTCGGCGTCGAGCACTCTGACGTCGTTCCCGACCTCATGGTCGTTGCCAAAGGTCTGACGAGCGGCTACGCGCCGATGGCGGCGGCCGTCGCGAGGCGGGAGATCGCGGTCAGGATCCCGGTCTTCTTCGACGTCCACACCTACGGGGGACATCCCGTCTCGGCGGCGGCGGCGCTCGCCAACATCGGGATCATCGAGCGAGAGGGCTTGGTCAACAACTCGGCAACGGTCGGGGCCTACATGCTCGAGCTCCTCGAAGGCCTCCGCGCCCATCCGGCGGTGGGAGACGTCCGCGGGCTGGGCCTCTTCATGGCCGTCGAGCTGCGAGACCCCCTTCGGAACGAGGACTTCGCATCCGACCTGCACGTCGCCGACCAGGTCACTCAGGCGACGATGCAGATGGGACTGTTCGGACCGCGGCCTCTGGGTGGCGGCACCCTCGTGTTCGCCCCTCCGTTGGTCTTCACGAAAGCCCAGGCCGAGCGGGCCGTCGAGGTGCTGGACACCGCCTTGTCGAAGGTGGAGGCGAGGATCCTGCCGACGGCGGTGGCGCGATGAACGCCGAGAACGCCGTGACGGGGAGGCCCAGCCTCCGCAGGAGCAGCCGGTTCGCGTGTCTGACTTCCGATTCCCGGATGTATCTCTCCCGTGGCATGGGTGGTGGAAGTGGGGATCGGGTCCCCGTCGGCGGTCCTGACGCGGGCGCCCTCACGATGCCGACGCTTCCGATCCGCCGCGCGTGAGCTGCTCGCTCATCTCCCAGAGGCGCCGCCGGAGTCCCTCGTCCCCGGACCGCGCCGGCGCCTCGATCCCCCCGCCGTCGTGGTAGAGGCGACCGGTCTTGCCGGCGTACTCGGGGGCCGTCGCGAGTTGGGCGATCGCCGCGCCGGCCCGAACGGGCGAGCCGGAAACGAGCTTGGTCAAGGCCCGGAAGGGCGCAGGCGCCTCGTGCATGAGGTTCGATCGGACCCGGCCGGGATGCACGGCGTTCACCGTGATCTGCGTGCCCTCCAGCCGCCGGGCGAGCTCGAAGGTGAACATCAGGTTCTCCACTTTCGACGCGCCGAAAGCCGTGAAGGGTCGGTACCGACGCTCGCCCTGCAGGTCGTCGACGTCGACCTTGGTCGTCGCCGGTGCCGTCACGTTCAGGATCCGGGCAGATGGGCTGCTCCTCAGCCGATCGAGGAGCAGGGTCGTGACCAGGAAGTAGGCGAGGTGGTTCAGCGCGAACGTCATCTCGATGCCGTCGACCGTCGTGCGACGCGTGCGGAAGAAGGCGCCCGCGCAGTTGACGAGGACGTCGAGCCGGTCGTGGCTCTGCCCGAATGCACCGGCGAGGGTGCGGATCGAGGCCTGCGAAGAGAGGTCGGCGATCCGCACCTCGACGCGATCGTTGCTCGTAGCGCGACGGATCTCGTTCGCGGTCGTCTCGCCTTTCGCCGGATCGCGCGCGACGAGTACCGTCGTCGATCCCATCGCTGCGAGCGCCTGTGCCGTCGCCCTGCCGATACCAGACGTGGCGCCGGTGACGAGGCAGATCCGATCCCGCGCCGTCTGGCTCACTGCACGACCGCGACGTTGAACGTGCCGGTCCCGAGCGCTCCCCAGATCCGGAGCCACAGCGGCAAGTACATCTCGGTGCCACGGGCCGTGGTGATGTCCCCGAGATCCAGGATGTGCTTCCAGCCGAACGAGCGCAGGATCTCCGTGACCTGGCCCTTGGCCTGCTCGTCGTTGCCGCTCACGAACACGGTGTGCTCGCCGTCCGCGACGAGCGAGGGATCGGCCATCACGTGGGCGTTCATCGTGTTCAACGCCTTCACGACCTTCACGGCCGGGAACGCGCGCTGGATCTGCTCGCCGAGCGAATCGGTGTTCGACACGATCAACGACGGCGGCATCCCACCGGAGAAGTCGAGCGGGTTGGCGATGTCGATCAGGACCTTGCCGCCCACGTTCTCCTCGCCGGCCGCGCGTATGGCCTCGAGGGAGCCCGCGCCGTTCGTCGCGTTCACGAGGACCTCAGCCGACGCGGCCGCCCCGGCGAACGTGTCGACCATCACGTCCGGGTGCTGTTGTCTCCATGACGCGAACGGCTCGTTCCCCATCTGGTCGGGCTCCGTCCTGGCCAGGAGCGCGCCCACGTCTCGCGTCCCGATCGTGACGTCGTGACCGAGCTCGGCGAACCTCGCCCCGATGACGCGCCCGACCGTGCCCGTGCCCATCACTCCCACCTTCATCGTCGATCCTCCTTCGGTACAGACCTGTCTACTTCCAAGGGTGGCGATGGTAGAGACAGGTCTGTATCATGTCAAGCCGACCGAGCGGACCGGGAGGGAGTGCGGGTGCAGCAGCGAGATGAGGGGTCTGACCGCCGGCCCTCGGCTCGGGAGCGGATCCTGCAGACGGCCGACCGCCTGTTCTACCGGGATGGGTACCGAGCGGTCGGGGTGGACACGATCGTCGCCGAGTCCGGCGTCGCCAAGATGACGCTGTACCGCCACTTCCCCTCCAAGGACGACCTGATCGCCGTCTACCTCGGGCGCACGGATCAACAACTACTCGCGTGGATGGATGGGTTGATCGAGCCGCACACGGATCCGCGGCAGGCGCTCGAGGCCGTGTTCGAGGGTGTGGCGAAGCTCGCCTCGAGTCCGGAGTGCACGGGGTGCGCGTTCGTGGGGGCCGCCGGTGAGTTCCCCGAGCCCGACCACCCGGGGCACCGCGCGGCGATCGAACACAAGCGAGCCGTCGTGGATCGTTTCCGAGAGCTTGCGAAGCGGGCGGGTGCTCGGGACGCGAACGCGCTCGCAGAGGAGCTGCTTCTGATCATGGACGGCGCTTGGAGCGCCGCTCGGGTATTCGGCCCGGGCAGTCACGGTCGCAGAGCTGCGGCCGCCGCCAAGGCCCTCATCTCCTCCCAGGTGTCGGAAGGGGATGACGGGACTGGCCCCAGGCTCGATTGACGAGCCGCGCGACACCGGACCAGAAGGCCCCCCGGTCACCCAACCCATGCCCCTCATCGACCTGCGGGCTCGGTCGGATGCTGACCGGAGGAGGGAGAGAGATGAGTCGCGCGAGGTTGGTCGTGGTCAGCGCGCTTGCGGCGCTCGCGTTCGTCTACTTCACGGTCGTCCGCCCGTGGACCATGCGATGGGGAGCGACCGACGAGGAGGTCGGGCGGTCGCTGCCGGGTGACTCGATCGTGCAGATGGCCGACTTTCACGCCACGCGGGCGATCACGATCGACGCCCCACCGGAACACGTGTGGCCCTGGCTCGTGCAGATCGGCAGCGGCCGGGCAGGTTGGTACACGTACGACTGGATCGACAACGCGAGGGTCCCGAGTGCGGATGTGATCGTCCCGGAGCTGCAGCACCTCGATGTGGGCGACCTCGTTCCGATGGTCTCCGGCAAGGACATCGGGGTGTGGGTGAAGGAGCTCGAGCCCGAGCGTCGGATGCTCTGGTGGGACCAGAAGGGCGAGTACTCCTGGGAGTGGATGCTCGATCGGGTCGACGAGAACTCGACGAGGCTGATCACACGTCTCCGCGCGACCTTCCCGCCGGTGCTGACTCCCAGGATGCTCTACGCGGTCGTCGCCTCAACGGGCGACATCGTCATGATCCGCAAGGCGCTTCGTGGGATCAAGGCGCGCGCTGAGCGCGTGCGATCGATGTCCGACGTGGGGGTGACACCATGAACGTTTCGCGACCGATCCGGATCGGTGCCGGGCTGGTCGGCGCGGGGATCGCCACGTACGGGACCTATTCGGTGATCACGTGGGCGCGATACGGGCGCGTGCATCCCGAACGCCGGCCTCCGGACCCGTTCCTTGATCGTTTCATCCCCGAGCCGGAAGTTGACGAGTATCACAGCTTCCCCGTCCACGCCCCGGCGGCGATCACGTTCGCCGCGGCGAAGGAGCTGGACCTGCAAGCCTCGCCGTTCGTGAGGGGCATCTTCTGGCTCCGCTCGGTCCCGAGCCTCCTGCACGGCGAGCCGTTCCGCCCCCAGGGCTCGCGGCCGATCCTCGACGAGACGCTCGCAGGAGGCTGGGGGGTCCTCGCCGAGGAACCCGATCGCGAGATCGTCGTCGGTGCCTACACGCAGCCCTGGCACGAGGAGGTGGTCTTCCACGCGCTGCCGGCGGAGGACTTCGCCGCCTTCGACGAGCCGGGGTACGTGAAGATCGTGTGGACCCTCGGGGCGGAGCCGCTCGGCGAGAACGAGTCGCTGTTCGTCACGCGGACGCGAGTGCAGAGCACCGACGAGACGGCGCGCCGGCGCTTCCGGCTGTACTGGGCGCCGATGTCGGCGGGGATCATCCTGATCCGCTACCTGAGCCTCCCGATGGTTCGCAAGGACGCTGAGCGGCGCGCGGCCCGGGTGGCGGTTCCCGGTCATCCACGGACTTGAACACGTCCTGCTCGGGCCCGATCCCGACCGCGCGAGCGAGGGCGACTCGGGGGCGCCGGTAGTGGTTGCGGAAGAGGTCATGGCGGTCCGGTGCAGAACCCAGCTGGGTCCTCCATCGCCGCCACCGTCTCCCAACGCTCGAACACCTTGGTGAACGCCTCCTGGGCCAGGTCCTCCGCCTCGGCCCTGCTCCGGTGATGACCGACAGGGTCCGGAGCGGCGTTCCTTCTCTTCCTCGAAGAACGACTCGAACGCGGGAGGCTCCGTGTCCATTCGCCCATCGGGGGTGCTGGATCCGCTGATCAGGGGATCGTGTTGTCCACCACTGAAGCGGTCGCGACGACCTGGCCGTCCGTCCGGGTCAGCGACCGGATGGGCATGCCGGGCAGGTCCTTGGCGAACCAGAAGACCTCGTCGGTCGCGCCGTCGCGCACCGTATAGCGCAGGCAGGCCAGCGCGCCGATCGCGGTCTCGATCCGCTCGGGCTCGATCATGGTGTCGTCGGCAGGGAACGAAGCGTGGGCCTGCAGGTCTCGCCAGGTCACCCGATCCAGCTCGGGCTCGGCGAGTGGGGCGCCATCGAGCGACAGCCGGGATCGCTCGATGGTGGCGCCGGCTTCGTCGCACTCGACGAACCGGCTGACCCGAAGGAACGGAGTCTCGCCGACCACGTCGACCCGGAGCCGGATGGTCCGCCCGGCCGGACAGCCACCTCGGATCTCGTCGGCGGTGAACGGCGTGGGCGCCCGTCCGGGCGCGAGGACGTGGGGGTCTCTGGTCTCGTCTGCCATCGGGTCGCTTCGTCGGTGCCGTTCGATGGACCGATGCACGATCACCTTAGCCATGTCGCAGGGGCCTCATCGCAGTGTCGTAGGGGGCCGGCGGCATGTGCTCACGTCGCGAGTGGGTATCGTCGGTGCGTGAGGCCGATGTGCCCGCCCACGAGGTGCGGGAGCAATCGTGAGCCGCATCGATCCCGCGTCTGTCTCGTTCGACGAGGAGCATGGATCGGAAGGAGGGAGGATCGATGACCAGGTGGACGGACGAAGAGCTGGCCGAGTTGGGGGGTGCTGACGAGCTCGAGATCGCGCCGATGCGGCGTGATGGCACGCTTCAGCGCCCTCGGATCATCTGGGTCGTCCGCCACGGCGACGACGTGTACGTCCGATCGGTGAACGGTGCGGACGGGGCGTGGTTCCGCGGCGTGCAGACGCGGCATGCGGGCCACATCTCGGCCGGCGAAGTCGACGCAGATGTCGTCTTGGAGGAAGCGGATCACGACTTGGACGACGAGATCGATGAGGCGTACCGGCGCAAGTACGGCCGATCGTCCGCGGCCGTCGACCACATCACGAGCCCGAAGGCACGAGCTACGACGATCCGACTCGCGCCCGCGTGAGGACCGGCTCGGCCTACAGGCGATGAGGATCTGACCGGACTTCAAGCGGAGACGCTTCACCTTCCGGAACGACGGCTCTCGCCCTATCGGTGCGGGCCGTAGGGTTGGGTGCGATGCCGATCGAGCTCGTCTTCGAAACGCACTCGACCACCGAGGACAACGAGAGGGGCGTTGCCACCGGGTGGCGGCCTGGGCGGCTGTCCGCCGCTGGTCGCGAGCAAGCCCAGCAGATGGGCCGCAGGCGCGCGAACGACGGGATCGAGGCCATCTTCACGTCCGACCTGGCCAGGGCAGTCGAGACGGTACGGGTCGCGTTCGCGGACCCCACGGTGCCGATCTTCATGGACTGGCGGCTCCGCGAGTGCGACTACGGTGAGTTCGCGGGCGTAGCCCCCGACATGCTCGAACGAGCCGAGCACATCGACGTCCCCTACCCCTCCGGCGAGAGCTGGCGACAGGCCGTTGAACGGGTCGGCTGGTTCCTGCGCGACCTTCAGGTTCGCTGGGACGGATCGCGCGTCCTCGTGGTCGGACACACGGCCACACGCTGGGGTCTCGATCATCTGGTCGAAGACGTCGCCTTGGAGCCGCTCGTCGAGTCGTTCGAGTGGCAGGAGGGGTGGGAGTATCGGGTCGAGTAGCGATCGGCCGCACCGGCTGCTGGGGGCGCCTCGTGTGCTAATCCGACCCCGTCCAGAGCGACTCGACTCCTCCGCGCTCGTCGACCTCGAACGAGCCGTATCTGATGTCGCCCGCGCGACGATACCGGCTGATGACGACGCCTGTGGAGGAGGTCGTGCTGTCGATGAGCTCGACGCCGGCGGGGACCGTGCCCGTCTCGAAGAGCCGCTTGCCGCTGCCGAGGAGGACCGGGAAGGTCCACAGGCGATACTCATCGATCAGGTCGTGCTCGATCAGGATCTGCAAGAGCCCGCAACTGCCGTGGACCTGGATCTCGCCGATGCGCGCGTCCTTGAGCCCGGCCACGGCTCTCGGCACGTCGCCTTCGAGCAGGGTCGAATCGTTCCACTCAACCGTCTCCAGTGTGGTGGAGGCCACGTACTTGGGGACGCGATTCAACACCGCGCCGACCGGGTCGTCGTCGGGGACGTGCGGCCAGTGCGCCGCGAAGATCTCGTAGGTCGTCCGCCCGAGGAGAAGCGCATCGGCCTTCGCGGTCCACCGCGTGATCATCTGTCCCATGGCGTCGTCCCAGTAGCCGACGGACCAGCCGCCGTGAGTGAACCCTCCGCTGCGATCCTCATCAGGACCCCCGGGTCCCTGCATGACTCCGTCGAGCGTCAGGAATGTTCCGACAACGAGCGTCGCCATCCTCTCCTCCCTTTTCGCCTCGACGGGAACGTCACGACAGCGTACGGCGCGTAGGGCCGCCTCACGATCAACGGGGGTGGGTCCGCGGTGGGCCCGCCGACGAGTGTTGCTAGCCACGATGTCCGGCTCTGCTCGCGTATGCCACGATGCAGGCGTGCACCCGACCGTGTTCATCGTCGACGATCACGAAGCGTTCAGGAGGTCGGCGCGAGCGATGCTCGAAGCTGACGGTTTCCACGTCGTCGGGGAGAGCGAGGACGGTGAGGGCGCGCTCGAGGCCATCGCGATGCTCCGGCCGCAGGTGGTCCTCCTGGACATCCAGCTGCCGGGCATCGACGGGTTCGACGTGGCCGCTCGACTCGCCGGCACGGCCGACCCACCCGCGGTCGTGTTGATCTCGAGCCGTGAGGCGGCCGCCTATGGTTCGCGGCTCGGCGACACACCGTCGCGAGGGTTCATCCCGAAGCGCGAGCTCTCGGGGAAGGCCCTCGCTGAGATGGTCGACTGACCGGGGCGATGCGTCGATCCACCACTCCGCTCGCGGTCGCGGGTGTGGTGCTCGGCCTCCTCGCGGAGAGCGCCGCGTTCGATCTGAACGATCCTGCCCGGTGGATCCCCGACCTCGTGACCGGGTGGAGTCTGATCGCCTGCGGTCTGTTCGTCCGGATCCGCGAGCCGCGGAATCCCACGGGTGCCTTGCTGGCAGCGACCGGCTTCACGTGGTTCCTCGGCAATTGGGCGAGCGCCGGAGGGGTCGCGGGATGGATCGGGGGCCAGTGCATCTACCTCCATCGAGGTCCGCTCTTCCATTCGATCATCGGCTACCCGACAGGGCGGACCCCTTCCGCGCTCGCCAAGGCAGCGATCGGAGTCTCCTACGCCGTCGCGATCCTGCCCGCGGTCTGGGACAACGAGCCGATGACGATCGCCCTCGCGGCCGCGCTCGTCGCCGTGACTGCGGCGGGCTACGCTCGCTCGATCGGACTCGACCGACGTGCCCGGCTCATCGCGGTCGAGGCCGCGGTGGGCATGAGCGCGGTGATCGTGGCGGGCGCCGTCGCTCGTCTCGTCGCGCCTGGCCCCGATGTCGGGACCGTCGTCTTGCTGGCCTACGAGGCGATGGTGGTCGCGGTCGCCGCGGGGCTCACCGCGCGGCTCGTATCGGCCCGCTGGGGGCGAGCCGCCGTGACCGATCTCGTGGTCGAGCTCGGCGAGGCCCGATCGGGGAACCTGCGCGCGGAGCTGGCGCGGGCGCTCGGGGATCCGTCACTCGAGGTGGGCTACTGGCAACCCGATTCGCGAGTCTTCGTCGATGCGGAGGGCGAGGCGCTGACGTTGCCGACCCACGGATCCGATCGCGCATCGACGGTCGTCGAGGGTGAGCACGAGCCCGTCGCCGTCCTCGTGCACGACCCTGCGGTGCTCGGCGATCCGGCGCTGCTGGAGGCGGTGACCGCCGCCACCCGTCTGACGGTCTCGAACGCCCGGCTCCGCGCCGAGGTGCAGGCGCGAGTCTCCCAGCTCGAGGCGTCGCGTCGTCGGCTGCTCGATGCGGGCGATGAGCAGCGTCGAGCATTGGAGCATCGGCTCCAAGAAGGCGCCGAGCGTCGCCTCCGCGATATCGGCGATGTTCTTCGCAGCAGCAGGGCAGCGTCGGACGGGGGGGCCACCGAGGAACGGATCGCCGCCGCGGAGGCCCAGCTCGATGAGACGCTCGAGGATCTGCGTCGCCTGGCTCGTGGGCTCCACCCGAGGATCCTGTCCGACCTCGGACTGGACGGAGCGCTCGCAGCGCTGTTGGAATCGTTCCCCATCCCGGTCGAGGTCCAGGTTCCGAGCCGCCGTCTCGGTGGCCACGCAGAGCTCGTCGCCTATTTCGTCTGCTCCGAGGCGCTCACGAACGTCGCGAAGCACGCATCGGCATCGCGCGCGGCCGTGTCCGTGACGACGAGCGATCGGGCCATCATGGTCGTCGTCGAGGACGACGGTGTGGGCGGCGCGGATCCGGCCGCGGGGTCTGGCCTGCGCGGACTCGCCGACCGGATCGAGACGCTCGGCGGGATACTTCGAGTTGAAAGCGCTCCCGGAAGCGGGACGCGCCTCGCCGCCGAGGTTCCCCTCGGCGGCGAGCCGTCGTCATCCGGGACGACGATCAGTCGATCTTCGTCCAGGTCTTCGTCGTCATGAGGATCCGGTCGCCGGGGTCCATCGGCTCAACGGCCTCCAGCGTGAGGTTGCCCTCCTCGTCGCGGGTGAACGTGAAGGTGTTGATGACGTCGTACGAAGGCGTCTCGAAGGAGATCTCGTCCCCGTTCACTACGTAGGTGCCGCCGTTGCTACCCTCGGGCCCCTCCATCGTCCAGTCCCCGTCCTCCAACCAGACGGTTTGGGTGGTCGGGTAGTCGGGGTCGTCGCCCGCCCCGGCGGCGGTCGCCTCTTCCTTGCTGATCGAGAAGCGGTACACGCCGTTGAGGCTGCTGGCCGCCTTCGCATCCGCACTCCCGGCGGCCGTGCCCGCCTGGCCCGGCGCCTCGCCCATGCACTCCGCTCCGAACGCCGGAGCTGGCTCGAACGGCGTCGACAGCTTGAGCTGCTGGATCTGCTCGATGAAGCCCTGCGTCGCTGGGTCCTCCTGGAGCGACGCGTACACCGGAGCGAAGGCCTCCTGGAGCCCCGCGAGGTCGGCGTCGGACGCCAGCGCGAACCGAGCGCCAAGATCACAGGACTCCTCGAGGCTCCTCTCATCCGTGTCGACGAGCGTGGTCGAGCGCTGGGCGGCGTCGTCCATCGCCTGGTGGAGCCACGCTCGCTGCTGCTCGCTGAGTTCCGTGACCGCGTCGGGGTTACCGACGACGGCGAGCGTCAGCGGCCACAGGTTGACGTTGGCTGCCACGTAGGGTGCCGACCGCTCTTGCCCGTTGAGTCGGTAGGAGAGGAGGCTGGACTCAAACCCGTCGATCGAGCCTTCCTCGAGCGCCCGGTCGCGTTCATCCCCGACGACCTTCATCGGGGTGGCGTCGAGCGCTCGGATCGCCTCCGCCTGGCCCTCCGAGTCGAACGTCCCGAACGTGATCCCCTGCCAGTCGGAGGGACCGAGGACGGGGCGCTTCACGGTGACCGGCTTGCGCAGGGCACCGGCCAGGACACCGAGGCCGGTCACGCCGACATCCTCGAGTCCCTGCAACATCTGATCGGTGACCCCGCTCTTGATCACGGCGTCCTCGAGCGCGTAGCTGTCGATGAGCATCGGCGCGGTGAGCGCCACGAAGTTCTCCGCGCCGAGGGCCTCGAAGCCCTGCGTGCCGACGTAGCCGAGGTCAAACTCCCCGGCGGCGACCCCGCGCACGACCTGCTGCTCCGCGTCGGGCGCGAAATCTCCGACCTCGTACACCGGGTCGATCCGGACGTTCCCGTCCGAGAGCTGCGCCACCCGCTCCACGAGGTACTTGATCTGCGGCGTGAAGTCCAAGTCGCCGTTCGTGGTGGCCATCTTCAGCACCACGGGCTCACCGGTGCCGCCGGCCTTGTCGCCGGTTCGTCCCTCGCTCGTGCCCTCGCTCGTGCAGGCGCCGACCACCATGGCGACGGCGACGGCGACGATCGTGAACCTCGCCCTTCCACGCATCCGCTGCATCCTGCCACCTCCTGTCTCGACGGTCGATGGCGACGGTAGGCGGCGGAGCGGGCTGGAACATCGTGGCTCCCCCCAGACCGGGACTGTGGCCAGCACGGACGCCGCTCGGTGGTGAGGTGTCACAATCGCCGCGGTGACCCTCTCGATCCGATGGACCAATCGGAAGCGGCTCGCGGTGGGCGCGATCGGGCTGGCCTACGCGCTGGCGGCCCTCGCCGTCGCGCGGGTGCCGGGAGCCACGAGCTATGCGGGGCGCTCGGGAGCGACCGCCGCCCTGGTCGTCGTCGCCGGCTTGTCCCTGTTCGTCGGCGGGCTGGTCGTGACGTCGGTCGAGCCGATCCGGAAGCTCGGCGAGCTCGCGGTCATCGCCGGGTTCACGTGGTTCGCGCCGATCTGGGAGGGGTGGTACTTCGGTCCGCCGGTGGTGCGGAGCCTCGGGATGCTGATGTCCGGGTTCACCTTCGCGCTGCTGGCCCACATCATCCTCGCGTACCCGACCGGAGGTGTGAGGTCGCGGAACGATCGATGGCTCGTGCGTGCGGTGTACCTCGAAGCCGTCCTCGTCGGGATCGGCCTGGCGCTGTTCCGAGATCCGTTCTTCGATCTGGACTGCTGGATCAACTGCACCGACAACGTCTTCCTCGTCCGCTCCGTTCCTGGCTTCGCGCGGGCGATCGTCTTGGCGGACCGGTGGTTCACGGTCGCGGCGGCGACCGCGCTCATCGCGTCGGTCGCCTGGCGGCTCGCCACCGGATCGGCTTCGGCACGACGTGCAGCGATCCCGATCGTCGCTCCCACGGTGATGCTTACCGGCGCGATCTGGGGACGAGTCGTCGCGTTGTTGGGGACACCGATCGAGAACCCAGCCGACCCCGTGTTCTTCATGAGCTTCGTGGTTGGGGCTCTGAGCGTCGTCCTGCTGGCCCTCGCCGTCGTGTGGGCCGCCGTGCGCTCACGGCTCCAACACCGCGCCGTCACGCAGATCGTCACCAACCTGCGTGAGGTGCCCGCCCCCGGTTCCGTCGAGACGGCGCTCGGCCTGGCGCTCGGCGACCCGGAGCTTCGGATCGCGTACTGGCTCCCGGCGTCGGCTCGCTTCGTCGACGCGACCGGTGCGCGGGTGCCCGAACCGACCGGTGAGCCCGGGCGGTCGGTGACGACGCTCCTGCACGAGGACCGTCGTGTCGCGGTCGTCTCCCACCTCGCGACCTTGCCGGACCTTCAGCGTGAGCTCGGGACCGCCGTCCGGCTCGGCCTCGAGAACGAACGTCTCCAGGCCGAAGTGCTCGCGCAGCTCCATGAGCTCCGAGCCTCGCGTGCCAGGATCGTCGAGACCGGGGATGCCGCGCGGCGCCGGCTCGAGCGGGACCTCCACGACGGCGCGCAGCAGCGGCTGCTCGCACTTTCCTACGACATCCGGCTCGCGCTGACGGCGGCGCAGGCCGACGGAGACGCGACGACCGCGACCCTGTTGCAGGACGCCCTCGATAGGTCGCAGCCGGCGCTCGACGAGCTCCGCGAGCTCGCCCACGGGATCTACCCGGCGATCCTGGCCGAGGCCGGCCTCGGCCCAGCGCTCGAGAGCCTGGCCGATGCGGCCCCGATCCCCGTGGAGATCCGTGACGCCGTGACGGACGGATGCGCCGCTGCCGCGGACGCCGCGGCGTACCTCGTCGCCGAGGAAGGGATCAGCGACGCGGCCGGACGAGGCGCGACGCACGCGATGATCTCCGCGACGCGCGCCGAGGGAAGGCTCGTCATCACGGTGGAGGACGATGGTGCCGGGCGGACGTCACGGCTGGTGGGGCTCCAGGATCGGCTGGGCGCCGCGGGTGGGGAGCTCGTCCTGGAACCACGACGCATCCGAGGGGAGGTTCCGTGCGGGTAGTGGTGGCCGACGACACGATGCTGACACGCGAGGGCATCGTTCGCTTGCTCCGCGACGCTGGCGTCGATGTCGTGGCCGAGGCCGAGGACGCCGATGCGCTGCTGCGCCACGTCCGGTCCGTTCTTCCCGATGTCGCGATCGTCGACATCCGGATGCCACCCACCCACACGGACGAGGGCCTGGTCGCTGTGCAGACGATCCGAGCGGACCACCCGGAGGTCGGCGCGCTCCTCCTGTCACAGTACGTCGAGCCGAGCTATGCGATGCGGCTGATCCAGGACCAGCCGGAACGCGTCGGGTACCTGCTCAAGGACCGCGTGCAGGACATCGCCGTCGTGGTCGACGCGCTTCGCCGCATCACGGACGGCGAGACGGTGATCGACCCCACGATCGTCTCTCGTCTGCTCGGGCGCCGACGCCGCGAGGACCCCCTGGAACGGCTGACGGAGCGGGAGCGGGAGGTCCTCGGTCTGGTCGCGGAAGGGATGTCGAACAAGGCCATCGCATCTCGGCTCTTCGTGACGGAACGGACCGTCGAGGCGCACGTGACCCAGATCTTCCAGAAGCTCGAGCTCTCCGGGTCGGCCGACCAGCATCGCCGCGTTCTCGCGGTGCTCGCGTTCCTCCGCACACCCTAGGGGCCAGGCAGCCTTCGCCCCGGCCGCTCGGAGCTTCACGGGGACTTCGTTCTCGCACCTCGGGTGCGGGATCTCGGCGAGACGCAGGTATCGGCGGATCCGATAGGTCACACGATCAGGGCGATCCCCATGGCGAGGAGCCAGAGGGACCACGCGATGTAGAGGATCGGGATGGCGGTCCCCGCAAGCGCCCACCCGCGCTCCTCGTTCGGTCCGAGGAACTCCGCTGAGCCAACCATCAGCCCGGCGCCGATGACGATCCCCGGCCAGCCGAGCCACGTCGGCAGCGCAGTTGCTTCGAGAACACCGATGCCGATCAATACGGACCACAAGCCGGTGAAGAGATAGCCGAGATGCTCGCCCACACCGACCCCCAGGTACTGGTGCATGACGCGGAAGATCGCAGCATGGATCTCTCGCTGCTCGGGGACGAGGGTCGGGTCCGTATAGGCGCGGGCGAGCGCTGGGACCGCGTACACCCACCGCAGGAGGCCCAGCATCTGGACCAGACCGGCAAGGACCCCGACCGTCACCGCGACCGGGACGATGCCCGCGAAGCCGAGGACCTGGCCGAGCAGCACGACTCCGGCGATCAGCAGCAGTCCCGACAGCATGAACGTCCACCACAGGAGGATCAGGCTTGAACCGCCGGCACGGAAGCGTTCGAGAACCTCCGCCGTAGGTCGGCGCAGGATGTCCGGGTACTCGAAGCGCTTGCCGAGCAGGGCGAAGGTAGCGTTGAACCAGAGCGGCGCGACGACGAGCACCACACCTGCGGCGACCTCGACGCTCACGCAGCGGCTCTCGCAGCGGCTCCCCGAGCGTTGGGAGCTGCACGGAACAGACCTGCGAGGAGGAGCCAGGTCAGCACTCCGAAGACGAGGGCCCCGCTCGCGCCGAAGATCGGGAACCGCTCCCCGATGTTCCTCGAGATCACGTACGAGCTCACGAACCACCCCAGCGCCCAGGCAGGCGGGTTCGCTGCGGCCCACCACACGGCGCCGGGTATCCGATGTCGTGCGAGCACCAGCGCCTGCATCGCGCCAACCGCGGCACCGTTGACGGCACCCATGAGGACGAGATCTCCTCGGCCGATCCCGTAGTCCACGATGGCCGCTCCCGCGACCAGGCCGACGGCCATCCCTGCGATCGTCGCCGGGATCCAGAGCCACGAGACCCGCTTCCGCAGGGCGAACCACTCTGCCGCTCCGATGACCGCGCCCACGATGATGCCCCCGGCGAGCGCCGCTCCGACGGAGTCGACGCCGTCGACGACCAGGTCTGCGATGTACCCCCCGATCGGGAGGCTGACGAGGATCGCCACTGCCCAGAGCCACATCCGACGCGGGGGACTCGTCGAGTCGCTCGGCATGTCCATGCTGTGCCTCCTACTGGTGACGCCGATCTCCCTGGGGTGTGACCCCTTTCCGGCGTTCAAGCCATCTTCGCGATCAAGCGTCACCGCCCCGTGACGCCGGTGTGACAGATGTGCCCACATCCTGGAGGGCCGTCCGTCACGGTCGCGCGACGGTCCAAAGGTCGGTGACGAGCGCCCGGAGGCGTTCGGTCGGTTCGACTCCCAGCTCGAGCATCAGCAACTCCCCGTATCGGTCGAATTCCCGAAGCGCCTCGGTCGGATTTCCCTCTGCGATGTGCACCCGGATCATGGCGGCCCGGGGGCTTTCCCTCAGCGGTTCGGCCCTCACCGCTGCGAGGGCGGCTTCGGCTGCACCGGCGAACTCCTCGATCTTCGTCAGGGACTCGGCGAGCGCTTCCAGCGCGTGGAGGCGAAGCTGTCGCCAGTCCTCGGATTCGACCAGCACCCACTCGTCGTACCAGTCAGGGAGGAGTTCATTCGAGAGCGCCGAGATGGCCCCAGAACCGAGGTTGTCCGTGCCGGATCCCTGAGTCTGCTCGAGCAGATGGTGGGCGATCGACCGTGTGTCCCAGAGGTCGACGGTGACATCGTCAGCCAGCCGCAGGTCCTTGGCGGTGGCTTCGACCGCCGCCCGGGCCCCGGCGTCGAGACGAGCCAATGCGGATCGAAGGCTCGAGTTCGCGCGGTCCTCAGAGGCGATCGGCCAGAGGGTTCCCGCGACGGTTCGGCGCCGGACCGACCGACCCTTCAACGCGAGGAACGCGAGGAGGCGCTGTGATCCCTCCGGCAGGATCAGCTTGGCGTCTACATCCTCGAGCTGGAAGCCGCCGAGAAGGGACATCCGTAGCGCCCCAGGCCTGATACGCCTGCCGCGCATACCTTCTTCTCGTTCGCTCATGGGGGATCCTTCAGCCCAACCTCCTGGACGACCGTACCGCTTCGAGTCTCGGAACGGCCTCCGACCCTGTCCACCCTCGCGAGCCTGTGGGTACTTCACCGATCCTGGGTCCCCACCGATCGACGAGAGCTATGGTGAGGCCGTCTGCGACAGAGGGAGTGCACATGGCGGGTGGCAAGGCACGTCTTCCGCCGCGGTGGTTCGTCGTGACCGCCTGGCACGTGCACCGGCTGATCCTCCGGGTCAGCAAGGGGCGCAAGGGGCTGTGGCCCCCGCGCCCGGGCAAGTGGGGCGCCTTGCGGCTCACCACCACGGGCCGACGCAGCGGCGAGCCGCGGAGCGTGATCGTCGGCTATTACGAGGACGGGTCCAACCTGGTCTCGATGGCCATGAACGGCTGGGGTGCGCCCGAGCCGGCCTGGTGGCTGAACCTGCAGGCCCATCCGGAGGCGGTCGTCGAGCTGGCCGGTGGGATCCGGCACGAGGTGCTCGGCAGGGCCGCGGTGGGCGAGGAGCGTGAACGGCTGTGGCAGCGCTGGGCAGAGATCGACCGGAACCTCGAGGGCTACGCTGCGCGCCGCCCGCGAGAGACGGCGGTCGTCGTCCTGGAGCCGCGCGCGGCGGCCGAACACGCAGCCCCCAACGCTGCGACGTGATTCGGGGCGACACGACGCCGATCTTGGGCTCTTGAGCCGTTCGGGGGGGCATCCCGGCGGTGGCTAGGAGCCGACGTTCGCCAGCGGCTTCTCGTCGACGCCGGCGGGCGGTTCCGACGCGGGCGGCGCTGCGGCGCGGCGCTCCGCTCGGAGCAGCAACACCATCGGTGGAAGCATCAGGATCACCCAGACGGTCTCGAACCAGCCGAACATCCACAGCGCGACGTAGAAGGCGATCACGCCCGCGTAGCCGAGCTGCGTTCTGCGTCCGCCGCTCAGGATCAACACGCCGACGGTCGCCTCGAACACGGCCAGCAGGCCGATGAGCAGATCCTGGTTCGGGGGAACGAAGGCACGCCATGCGTCGGTCACCGAGCCGAAGTGCGCGGGGTCCGCGAAGTTCGCGTAGTCGCCGTCGGTCGCGATGTTGATCGCATGGAGGAGCGCGCCGCCGATCAGGAAGAGCACGCCCACTGCGCCCCGTCCGACGTACATCCATCGCCTGCTCCGGGTCGCCAGCAGGCCCGCGACGATCGTCGCGATCCCGCACACCACCCACACGCTCACGAAGAAGATGTTGTTCTGCATGTGCACCTCCCTCGGGGTCCTTCCTCCGCCATCAAGCCAAGGAACGCACCCCCCGACCAGAGGAGGACGTCCCGGACCGACAGGGCTGGCCGGGCCGCGGCTATTGGGAGGCGTACCGGGTCAGGCGAGGAGTGCACGGAGCAGGTGCACCGGTCCAGCGACACCCTTGAGCTCAACCGAGCCGATGTCGCCGAACGCGAGGCCTTCGTCCTGTGAGGCGTCGGCGACCGCCTTGCTGATCAATACCTCGCCGGGTCGCGCGTAGTCGGCGATGCGCGCGGAGAGATTGACGGTCTGGCCGAAGTAGTCGCCCTCTTGGAAGAGGACCGGACCCGCGTGCAGACCGACGTGCGCGGGCGGAAGCCCGGCCGCAGCCAACTCGTCGACCATCTCGAGTGCACTGCGGACGCCCAAGCGGGGCTCGCCGAAGTAGAACATCACCCCGTCGCCGAGCCACTTGATCGGCTTGCCGCGGTGCTGCACGGAGCTGCGCTGCACCAGTCGGGCGACGGTCGAGGCCAGGTCCGCGGCCGCATCGTCGCCGTGTTCCTGCGTCAGTCTCGTGTACCCCGTGATGTCGAGGAAACAGATCGCCGGCAAGCGCTCGAGGCGGCTGTGGATGCCCGCCGCCTCCATCATCGCCTCGAAGCCCTCGATGATGTTGGCCGTCCAGGCGCGCGCCTGGTGCATGCGATACATGGCGACGACGGCCTTCTCCGCGAGCGGCGCGCTGCGGTCGGCGAACTCGGCGTTGGCGATCTCGTCCGGGCCCTTTCCCGCGGCGATAGCCGGCGCAATCACCTCGGCGTTCCACCACGCCGCCTCCTGCTCGGCGATCCGGCGGGTGCTGTCGCCGTCGACCCGGAGCAGTCGCTCGATCGCTGAATGTCGGAACCCTTCGGACACCTGGAGCTCGATGAACGGCACGATCGCCATCTCGTCCTCGCGGAGACGATCGTCGGGCGACGGCTGCTCCATGCCCATCGCCTCTCGGATGCACATGAGCAGCTCGAGCGGGATCCCGGTTCGGTCGCTGACCTGTCGGAACGACTCCCCGGAGAGGGTCGCGAACCGCTCGTACGCGGTCGCGTCCATGAAGTCGAGCGTCAGGGCGCCTTGCTCGATCGCGGCGGCCACGCCCTCGAGCGGGATCCCGGCGTCCTCGAGGGACCGAGCCATCAGCACGCGGCGCACGTCGCCGGGCGAGAAGCGATCCGGCTCCGCGGGGGCGAGGATGCCGAGTTCGACCAGGCGATCGACGTAGTCGGCGTCGACCCCCGCTCGCTCGGCGGCGTCGTCGCGCCGATACCAGGTCACCCGAAGGAGCCTACTGCTGCTTCACGCTCGGAGGGTCGAAACAAGGCTTTCCGCGGGCTCGATCGAGCGTGAGCCCGGCAGCACCAGGTCGATCTCGAGCCAGCGGGCGAGGTCGTTCACCTCGCGGCGCACCGCCGCCGCCGCGGCCTTGCTGAACGGCTCGTCCTCGTGGATCGCATCGACCCTGAGCACCCCCACTTTGCGGTCCGCGGTGGCGTCGACCTTCCCGATCAGTCGATCTCGGTGCAGCACAGGCAGCGCGTAGTACCCCCACCGGCGCTTCGGCGCCGGCTTGTACATCTCGAGCTGGAAGTCGAAGTCGAACAGCTCGGCTAAGCGCTTGCGGTCGTGCACCAGCCGGTCGAACGGCGACAGCAGCGCGGTGCGCCCGGAGAACCGACGACCCAGCAGCGAGGGGTCGACGCGCCACTCTCCCTTGACTCCTTCGACGACGGCGGGCTCACCCGCCTCACCCACGTCGTACGGCTCCACCGGGCTTTTCGGCGCGCGAGCCCGGGCGATGCCGAGGGCGCGAAGCCGCCGCTCGTCACGGATGCCCTGCGCTACTTCTGCGGGGACGACGGGGTCGTCGGGGTAGACCCGCGACGCCAGATCCCACAGCCGTTCCCGTCCCTCGCGGCCGGCGACCGCGACCTCACCGCGCTGCACCAGGAAGTCGAGCAGTCTCTCGACGTTGCGGTCGTTGGTCCACCCGGTCGACGCCCAGGGCTTCGCGATGGTGTCGGGCAGCTCACGCATCGTCAGCGGGCCCGAACGCCCCAGCGTCGCAAGGATGTCCCGCCGGCAGGCGTCGTTGGCCTCGACCCAGTCCCGTCGACCCGCCTGCCAGTCGCGGAGCTCGCCACGCCCGGGCCAGTCCGCCATGTCGGCACGGTAGAGCGCGAGGTCCTCCGCTGGCCGGACGATCGCATTCAGCTCGAGGAGCGATCGGTCCTCGAGGCGCCCGCGCAGCTCCGAAGGGAAGTACGCCGACCCCAGGCGGCTCCACGCGACGAGGTCGGCGCTCGGGGCGACCGCTGCGATCGGATCGAGCTGGAGCATGCTCAGGTGGCGCACCAGCTCGAGCAGCCCGGTCGGTCGCTCGGCGTCGAGCAGCTGGGCGCGCACGGCGATCCGGCGCGCGTCGGCCCGGGAGAGCCGGTGGACGGTGGTCACGACGCGAGACTATGCGTTGACTTCGACGGCGTCATGGGGCTCGACCACCACACCGGAGTTCCCGGCTCGCGATCAGTCGCGGTCGGGCCACGGGGCGACGTCGACCTCGTTGCCCTCGGGGTCGGCCAGGGTCCACCACTCCGGCGCGTTCTCGTCGCTGACCAGGTGGCCACCGGCGGCGATCGCCGCTTCGACGCGCGCCTCCGCCTGGTCGTGCGGCACATAGACGTCGATGTGGATCCGGTTGCGCTGTGGGCGCGGCGCGTCCATCTGCTGGAACCAGAACGGCGGACCCTGGAAGTGAGGGTCGATCAGGCCCGCGTCGCCCACCTGCCGGTAGCCGAGCACGGCGCGCCAGAACGGCAACACGTCGGGGATGACGAGCGCGTCGATCGCGACCTGGACGATCTGCAGTTCGGTCAGATCGACGGGGGCGCCCTGCTCTCGCGCCACCCCTGAGATCTGGCGGGCGAGTTCGACGTCGCGCTCGCTCAGCCCACCGGTGCTGTGCGTCCTCAGACGCACCGTCACACCGTCCGGCCGCAGGTCGACGTCGGGGTGATGGTTCGCGGTGTCGGCCAGCTCGCCGATCGCGTCCACGAGCGCCACGCCCGCCGCGAACGACCCGGTGCGGAAGTGCGCGCACGCGTCGTCCCTCACGACCCTCCAGCCGATCTCGTGGAACCGCCGCGGTGTCACCGTCTCGCCCACGCGCCCTCCTCGCGGATGACCCCGCTTGACGGGGCCGTCTTCAGGTTCGAACCTGCACTCTCCCATGTCTCGACGCGGCTTCGTGGTGTTCCCGGACGGAGGTGATGAGGTGACGGATCGGCAGGGTCGACTCGAGGCGCTCCTCGAGTTCCCACTGATGAGCGCCGTGTTCGGGCGCCGCGCGAGGCGTTTCGGGATGGGGATGGAGATCCCCTCGGGGCCCTTGGCATTCCGCTCCGATCGAGAGGCGAAGCCGCTCTCCGAGCTCGAACGGTCGATCCTCGTCGCAGCGGCCACCGGTGTTTCCGGGTGGAGCTTCGGCGTTCCCTTCGGCCCGCGGACGCCTGCTGAACCGGGAAGCCGACGGCCTGGAGCAGGTCCTGGCGGTGTGCCGTGATCACACGACTCGCATCCGGGATGGGCGCCTCGACCTGCCGTCCGCTGCGCCCCACGTCCTCCCACCGAACCTTTGGTGGGTGAACAGACCGGGCTCGACCCTCTTCATGCCCGTGGGCGATGCCAGCGAGGAATGCCTCGGGTTCCTCGCCCTCATGATCCGGCATGGCGTGGTGGTCGTGGATCACGAAACCGGTCGGCCGGCGGGCGACCTCGAGCCCTTCATCCGGTCCGGTCTGCTCGACAGGGAGAAGCAGCTCCCGCTCGCAGAGCTCTTGGCCGACATCAACGAGAGCGTGTGTCTGGAGCTCGCGTTCATGGGTCACAACATCGTCCTCGTCCTGCAAGCACTCGGTCTCGGTGGGCTCTACTTCAACGGCGTGGACGGTCTGAGCGTGCTGGGTGCCGACGCGGGCGACGGGGTCGATGGATTGGGGTTCCGCTCCGTCGAAGACGAACGTTGGCTCACCCCCAACCCGGTCGGGCTGGACGGCGTCGACGAAGCCCTCTGTCCGCCCTACTTCCCCGACATGCGCGCCGCCGTGGAGGCGTTCGTCGAGCGGAAGTTCGGCCCGAACGGTGCCTACGATCCCGATGGCCCGGGCCCATGGCGAGAGAGCCGTCGTGTGAAAGGGACCGTCACTCCCTACAGCGAGGAGTTCGTGGACTGCATGGCCGAGGTGGCCCGGTACATGTACGAGAAGTTCGGGAAGTTCCCCGGCGTCCGGAGCACCATCATGCTGCCCGGAGCCGTGCAGGCGCACCACATCGACACCGACTTCTATGACGCGCATGACAGCGAGGGGGCGTACCTGCCGGCGCACGCGAACCACGTCGAGCTCTGGCACGGCAGCGGAGAACACGAGGGAACGGTCCCCGGGTGACCCATGATGTGCGCGATGAGATCGCCGCTCTCCCTGACGCGGAGGCAGATCCTCGCGTTCCGGCGGGGCGTCGGCGCGCTCGACGAGCGGCTCCCACGCGGAGGGCGTTCGCTCCGGCGCGCGGCGTGGGCGGGCCTTCAGGACAGCATGCCCCGAGCTGCGCTCCTCTCGATCCACGCCCGCGTCGCCGGGACTCGCTCGACCACGTGGGAAGATCCGACGCTCGTCCAGCTCTGGGGGCCCCGGTACAGCGCCTACGTGGTGGCCGCGCGCGACCTCGCGATCTTCTCGCTCGGCAGGCTGCCGGACGGCGCCGGCCCCCGGCGGAGGGCGGAGGACCTGGCCGCCCGCCTACACGCCCTCCTCGACGGGTCGAGCATGACGTACGGCGAGGCCGGGCGGGCGCTCGGCGTCCAGCCGAACGCGCTGAGGTACGCCGCCCCGACCGGCACGGTCGTGATCCGGTGGGACGGCGCGCGACAGCCGATCGTCCGGACCGTGCCGGCGCCCGAGGTCGATCCTCGCAACGCGCGCCTCGAGCTCGCGCGCCGGCACCTGCACGTCTTCGGTCCCACGACGCCGGCCGCGTTCGCCGAGTGGGCGGGGATCGCCGCGAGGGAAGGCGTCGCGGCGTTCGACGCGCTGCGCCGGTCGCTGACCCCCGTGCGAACATCGATCGGCGACGCCTGGATCCTCACCCGCGACGAGCCGATGTTCCGCGACGCTCCGAATCCCGCGGCGCCCGCACGACTCCTGCCGAGTGGGGACGCCTACTTCCTCCTGCAGGGAGCCGAGCGCGAACTCCTGGTCCCGAACCCCGATCGACGCCGTGAGCTCTGGACCCCGCGCGTGTGGCCCGGCGCCCTCCTCGTCGAGGGCGAGGTCGTCGGGGCATGGCGGCGTGCCCACGAGCGGGTGACGATCCAGACCTGGCGTCGTCTGTCTCGCTCTGCGAGGGCTGCGGTCGAGGCGGAAGCGGTGTCCCTGCCTCTGCCCGGGCTCGAGCCGATCGTGGTCACCTGGGACGAGTAGGTCGCGCCGTCTCCGTCGCCGTGGTCCACTGTCCGGATGGCGACCTCGCCGCGACCGTTCACGCCCGGCGACCTTCGGCACGAGCGGAAGGTCACCGGCTTCTCCCTGTCCCCCGACGGCGAGACGGTGGTGTTCGCCGTGCAGTCGATCGTGGGCAACGCCTATCGCTCGACCCTCTGGCGTCTTCCCGCGGCCGGTGGACGCGCGGAGCGCTTGACGATGGGTACGGCGGCGGACGGCTCGCCACGGATCTCGCCCGACGGGGAGAGCGTGCTCTTCATCTCCGATCGTCATGAGAAGGAGGCGCAGGCGTTCGTGATGCGCCTGTCCGGCGGCGAGGCGCGCATGCTGCCGGTGATCGCGGGCGGGGTTGGTGCTGCCGAGTGGTCGCCCGACGGCCGCAGGGTGCTGCTGCTCGGACCCTCCGGTGAGCGGCGGTTCTCCGTCGGGAAACCCGACGACCCGACCGCGCTCGCGATCGACTCGCTCGTGTGGCGGGTCGACGGCGTGGGGATCCGCGACCAGCGCAACGCCGTATGGGTGGTCAACGCGAGCGGCCGCGGGAAGCCCGGTCGCGTGACGCCCGTCGACGTCGACGTCACCCAGCCCCGCTGGCTGCGCGACGACCGGATCGGGTTCCTGGCAGACCTTCGTCCGGATTTCTCCGAGGAGGCCTACCGCGCGTACACGATCAGGACCGTGGGCGGGCGGCCACGCGAGGCGGGAGCATTGGGCGGCAGCGTCTGGGCGGCCGCATGGTCCCCCCGTGGTGCGCTGGCCATGATCGGCGTGGAGCCCGACAACGCCTTCTGGCGGGAGCCGCACCTGTACGTGCAGCGCCCGCGCCGGAAGGCTCCCGACCGCCTCGCCGCCGACCTCGACCGCCCGGTGTTGCCGACGAGTTACGGCGATCTGATCCCCGACGTGCAGCCGTTGCTGCGCTGGTCCGACGACAGCCACCTGTTGGCATCCGTCGCCGACCACGGACGCGCCCATCCGACCCGGTTCGGGCTCGACGGCACCACCGAGCGGCTGGTCGACGGCGACGTCGTGGCCGTCGATGTCCAGTCGGGCGGCGACCGCGTCGTCGCGCTCGCGAACATCGGTCCCGAGCCCGCCGATCTCTACGAGCTCCGTCCCGGGAGCGAGCCACGGCGACTGACCCGCGAGGGGGCTCGTTGGTTCGGTCCCTTCCGCAGGCAGGTCGAAACCGTGAGCCGGTTCGACCGGCGCACGGGTCGCATCGAAGCCTGGATGGTGCGCGGTGGCCGAGGCCGCCGACCGACCGTGCTGCAGATCCACGGTGGTCCCTACGCCTCGCATGCACCCGTGCCGTGGCTGGAGATGATGGCGCTGGCGAGCGCCGGGTTGCACGTGGTATGGGCGAACCCGTCGGGATCCACCTCGTACGGGCAGGCGTTCACGAAGGACCTGGACGGTCGCTGGGGAGTGCCCGACTCGCGTCAATGGTTGCGTCTGGTCGACGATCTGGCGAAGCAGGGCGTCGTGGATCGCGATCGGATCGGGGTGCTCGGCTTGTCCTACGGCGGTTTCGAGGCGCTCTGGATGGCGGGTCACCACCCGGGTCGCGTCCGCGCCGTGGTCGCGGAGAACCCCGTCGCCGACCTGATCGCCGAGTACGGTGCCGGCGACTACGGGTCCGCGATCTCCGATGGCCTGACGGGCTTGGGACCGCTGCCCGAGGCCGCTGCCGACTACCTCGCCGCCTCGCCCTCCGCGCGGATCACACGCTTCCGGGGTTCGCTCCTGCTGCTCCAGGCCGAACAGGACCACCGCTGTCCCCCCGTGAACAGCGAGTTGGTGTTCGCGCTCCGCAGGGCGAGGGGTCTGCCCGTGCGCATGGTCCGCTACCCCGAGGAGAGCCACTGGATGGCGGGGGTCGGCCGTCCGGATCGCCGCCGCGATCGACTCGAGCGGATCGTAGGCTTGTTCCGCCGCGAGTTGTAACGGCCGCCGTCCATCGCGAGGCTGGAACCCCCCCGCTGGACGGTCGTCAGCGAGGCTGGTAACGTACAACCAGATGGTTGTAGATGAGCTGACCGACGAGGCGGTGGACGACCTGTTCCACGCACTGGCCGACGCGACCCGCCGCGACATCCTTCGCCGCTCCGTCGGGGGCGAGCCCTCGGTGTCGCGGCTGGCCGAGGCCTACCCGATGAGCTTCGCCGCGGTTCAGAA
>DASSCU010000022.1 GCA_035697485.1 Actinomycetota bacterium | reverse complement strand
CCCGGTTGGAAGCAGTTCCTGGCTCAGTACCGGAGCTACATGCAGATCATCCTCGTCGGGGCGGCCGTCGCCTCGATACTGATCGGTGAGCTCGCGACGGGAATCTTCGTCTTGGCGATCACGGCCGTGAACGCGTTCGGGGGGATGCGCCAGCAGGGCAAGGCGGAGAGCGCCATGAATGCGTTGCAGTCGATGCTCAAGGCGTCCGCCCGGGTACGCCGTGACGGGGCCGAGATCGAGATCGACGCCGACAAGGTGGTGGTCGGCGACGTCGTGCTGCTCGCGGCGGGCGACGACGTGTGCGCCGACGGGCGGATCATCCAGGCCGCGTCGCTGCAGATCGACGAGTCGGGGCTGACCGGCGAGAGCGTCCCCGCGTCCAAGAGCGCCGAGGCGATCACCGACGAGAAGCCCGGTGTGGGGGATCAGACGAACATGGCGTTCATGAACTCCCCGGTCACGCACGGGAGCGCTGTGATGATCGTCACCGGGACGGGAGCCGACACCGAGGTTGGCCACATCTCCGGGATGTTGAAGTCGACGCCTACCCTGAAGACCCCGTTGACCGCGCAGCTGGACACCTTGACGCTGTGGATCGCCGGTGCTGCCGGCCTGACGATCGTGATCATGTTCGCCCTCGGGATCTCCCGCGACCAGTCGACACAGACGATCTTCACGACCGCCATCGCGCTGGCCCTCGCCGCCGTGCCGATGGCCATGCCCACGGTCCTGCAGGTGATTCTGTCGAAGGGATCGACGAACCTGGCGGCCCACGGCGCCGTCGTGAAGAACCTCGCCTCGGTCGAGACCCTGGGCTCGACCTCGGCGATCAACTCGGACAAGACCGGGACCCTGACGATGAACCAGGTGACGGTCGTCGAGGTGATCGACCCCACGGACCGCTACAAGATCACCGGGATGGGCTACGGCCTCGACGGCGACGTCGAGCACACCGCCGGCAACACGAACACGATCGAGGATGCGATCGTGCCCTTCTTGATCGCCAACGACGCCAAGCTCGTCGACGGCAAGGTCGTGGGCGATCCCACCGAGGGAGCGCTGCTCGTCCTCGGGCACAAGGCCAAGCTGGACGTCGAGGGCACGCAGGCCACTTACCCCCGGCTCGCGACGCTGCCGTTCGACCCCACGTACAAGCTCATGGCCGTCTTCGCCGATGCCAAGGACACGTCCGGGAAGGCCGTCGTTCGGATGTTCGTCAAGGGAGCCGGCCCGGCGGTGATCGGGCGGGCCGCGTCCGCCCTGGCGAACGGCACGAGCGTTCCCTGGGGCGACGAGCAGAACGAGAGATCCAACCAGGAGATGGAACGCCTCGGCAAGCAAGGCCTGCGGATCATGGTCGCGGCCACGCGGGACATCGACCCCTCGGACTTCGATCCCAACGGCGACCTGCTGTCGAAGGTGAAGGAACTGCAGATGACGGCGATGGTGGGGATGATCGACCCACCCAGGGCCGAGTCCAAGGACGCGGTCCGAAACGCCCAGGCCGCCAACGTCCGCGTGCGGATGGTGACGGGCGACGACGTCGTCACCGGCGCTGCGATCGCCAAGCAGCTCGGCATCCCCGGTGAGGCCATCCTCGGTGCGGAGTTCGCCGCCTTGTCGGAGGAAGAGCGGCTGGCACGCATCGACGGCATCGGTGTCGTGGGCAGGGTGGCACCCGAGCACAAGGTGCTGATGGTGGACACCCTGCGGAAGCAGGGGGACGTCGTGGCCATGACCGGCGATGGTGTCAACGACGCCCCGGCGATCAAGGCAGCCGACATCGGCATCGCGATGGGGACCGGCACCGAGGTCGCCAAGAACGCCGGCAAGATGATCCTCACCGACGACAACTTCTCCACGATCGTGCGGGCGGTCTCCGAGGGACGCAAGCTCTACGACAACATGCTCAAGTACATCCGCTTCATGCTGGTGGCGCTCGTCACGTACATCGTGACGTTCCTGGTGGCGACCCTGTTGAACATCGCCGGAGGGCAGCCCTTCACGGCCGTCCAGATCCTGTGGATCAACTTCCTGATCACGGCTCCCGTCGGCATCGCGCTGGGCCTGGACAAGGAGACTCCGGGGCTCATGAAGCGCAAGCCGCGCCCCCGCTCGGCCTCCATCATGTCCCGTGCCGTACTCACGACCGTGGGGCTGGCCGGCGTCTTCATGTCCGCCGCGATCAACCTCGTGATCGTGTTCGGGCGGGACCACTACGGCAACGTCGCGATCGGGAGCACGATGGGACTGGTGGCCTTCTCGCTGATGCTCGTGATCGCAGCGTTCGAATCCCGCGACGAGACGGGGTCGATCCTCCGCATGGAAACGTTCGACAACAACGTCGTGAACGTCACCATCCTGATCGAGGTCGTCCTTGCGATCTTGATATCCCGGGGCGGCTTGCTGACGTCGCTGCTGAGTACCCAGGCTCTCACCGGCCGGCAATGGCTGATCGGCGGCGCCCTTCCCGCCCTGGTGCTGTTCATCCTGTGGGAGCTCGGCAAGCTGATCGCCCGTCACGCAGCCGCAGGTGCGCAGGCGGCACCACCGGCCGAGGCGATGCCCGGCGAGGCTGTTGTGAGCTGATCGAGGACTCTTGACCTGTCCGAGGTCAGCGCGCGGAATTCGAGTTCCGTCGGAATGATGCCGTCCAAGAAGGACGTTGGTTTGTCGACGCTGTATTTCGCTGATCGCCCGAAGCGCGTGCTGGCCACGTGACGTCCGAATGTTCGTGGAGATGTGGGACGAAGGGGAGAACTCGTTCGGGAACGATCCGCGAACGCGGTGCTCGCGTTCCTCGAGCCGGGGGACGACATGCCCGAGGACGTCGTGATCGAGATCCGGAA
>DASSCU010000021.1 GCA_035697485.1 Actinomycetota bacterium | reverse complement strand
GCAGCACGCGGGCCCGAGCCGGCCCGGCTATCGAGAGGTCCACCGCTTGCTCCAGGACGCTCCGCGCCAGCGAGGTGTCCCCGCACTCGTGGTGAGCAAGGCCCGCCTGGTGGGTCCGACGCAGAAGGTCCTCGCCTCGGTTACCCGGCGTAGCGCGGCGGGCCATCTCCCAGAGCTCGGCAGCGGATTGCGGCGCTCCCCGGGAGGAGGCCAGCTGGGCGGCCTCCTCGAGGGTGGCGGTGACGGCGATGTCCGGGCCCTCGACGGACAGAGCCAGGTGGGGGCTCGTTCCTCCGGATCGCGGACGATCGTCGCGAGCCGCGCGTGCAGCTCGCGACGCCGAGCCAGCGGGATCTTCTGATAGACGGCGGAAGCAAGGAGGGGGTGGGTGAACCGAAGGCGGTCGCCGACGACCTCGACGACGTGGTGCTCGATCGCTGGACCCAGGCGACGGTCGACCTCGGAAGGATCGGTCGCCGCAGGGATCGCATCGAACTTCGGAGCCGACAGGGCCGAGACGACCTCCAGGGCTTCGACGGTCCGCGCAGGGAGCCCCCCGAGGCGATCCTCGATGAGCTCTTGAAGTCGGTCAGGGATCGGGAGCCGTTCGCCGGCCGTCACGTCACCTCCGCGGCGAAGGAGCGCCAATCCGATCTCCCGAGCGAAGAAGGGGTTGCCTCCCGACATCTCGTGGAGGCTCAGGAGCGTCGTTCGGGAGAACCCTTCCCCCACCTTGGCCCGGAGCACCCGTTTCGAGGGCGTCCTGCGACAGCGGTCCGACGTGGACGGCGTGCACGCGATCCTCGCCGAAGGCCGACACGACGCCCAGGGGGTCGTCATCGGCATGGGCGCCTCGAGGCTGTCATCAAACCAACCTGCTCGTCCTTCAAGCGCCGCACGACGAACTGGAGCACACGGACCGAAGGGAGGTCCATCCACTGGACGTCATCGATCGCCACCACGACGGGGGAGGTGGAGGCCACCGACCGTAGGCATCCGAGGACGGCCAGGGAAACGGCCCGCTGGTCGGCTCGGGCGCCAGAACTCGGGGACCGCAAGAGGGCCACCTCGAGGGCCCGGCGCTGCGGCTCGGGCACCGCAGGGAGTGCGCCTCCTCGAGGACCGGCTCGAGGAGGTCACCGAGGGCGGCGTACGACAGGCGCGTCTCCGCCTCGACCGGCGGCATGAAAGCGTGCGGTAGCGCCGCTGCAGGGCGCTCGCCAGCCCGTCCTGCCATACGGTGGTCGTCCCGATGCCGGGATCACCGGAGAGGAGCAGTGCGCTCGGCCCGGTCGGGATCGAGTCCAGGAAGCGACTGAGGATTGCGAGCTCGGACTCGCGCCCGATGACGTCACCTGCCAATGGCGCTCTCCCCGCGTCGGTGGACGCCAGGATTGTAGGGATGGCGGGCCGAACCTTGCAGGCCCGTCGAGGCTCGCACGGGCGAGGTCTCCGACCGGGACTCCTCATCTTCTCCCCCGTGCTGGAGGGAGGGGTCCGGCACCGGCGAGAATCGGGGGAGGGAGGCCATCGTGAATCCGGGGACTATCTCCCGGCTGGAATGGTATGGCCTGCAGGAACCGTGCGGGTGCCAAGGCAGAAGCACGCTCCGGGGACGGGGGCCTGAACGATGGCCGAGGGACGCCCTGAGCCGGGGGGCGGGGGAATGGTCGAACCCCCGACCTTCGCCTCGACCCTCAGCGCCGCAAGAGCAACCGCAGGTCAAAGCCCATCTTGGAGTCCGATCGATCAGCATGGATCGCTCCTCCGAATGCTGAGCGACCCACTGCTGGCCGGGTTCTCGGTAGGGTTCCCTGCTGGGGGTCTGGCAGAGTCCGATCCGAGAAGGACCCTGCGAGAAGGAAGGGGAAACCGATGGACGGTTCCTGCTGTGCGCCGGGGTCGGACCGCGCAGACCTTGCCGTCGAGCACTTCAGCTCCGGCCTTCCCCCCGAAACCCTTGTGGAGCTGCCGGGTGGCACCTTCACAATGGGCGACGAGTCGGCGTGGGCGTACCCCGGGGACGGCGAAGGTCCGGTACACGATGTCGAGATTTCCGCGTTCTCGATCGACCGGTTCACCCTGACGAACGCGGCATATGCATCGTTCGTCGATGCGACCGGCCATGTGTCCGCTGCGGAACATTTCGGATGGTCGTTCGTGTTCGGTGGGTCGCTCCCGGACGAGTTCCCGGACACCGCTGGGGTCGTCGGAGCGGAGTGGTGGCGTCAGGTCTACGGCGCGGATTGGCGCCATCCGGAGGGTCCACAGTCGGACATCATCGGACGCAGTGACCATCCCGTCGTCCACGTCTCATGGGCCGACGCTCAGGCCTACTGCTCATGGTCGGGGACGCGCCTTCCGAACGAAGCGGAGTGGGAGTATTCGGCCAGGGCCGGGGGCGACACTCCGTTTCCGTGGGGAGAGGAGCTGGAGCCCAATGGCCAGCACCGCATGAACGTGTTTCAAGGACGGTTCCCGGGCGAGAATACGCTCGCCGACGGGTTCGCGGGCACAGCGCCGGTTGATGCCTATGAGCCGAACTCGTTCGGGCTGTACAACATGACGGGCAACGTCTGGGAGTGGTGCGCCGACTGGTTCGATCCTGCGTACTACGCGGTCAGCCCACGGACGAACCCCGCGGGGCCGTCGGGAGGGACGCACCGGGTGATGCGTGGCGGCTCCTACCTCTGCCACCAATCGTACTGTCGTCGATACCGGGTCTCTGCGCGTCAAGGCAGCGAGCCCGGATCGTCGACCTCCAACGCCGGATTCCGAGTCGCCGCCGACCCTCCCGGCGATTAGGCAGGCCTAGATCGAGAAGCTCACCGAGATGGGACTTTACGGGGGGACCGGCGGGCTACTGTCGCGCCATGTGCGCACGTAGCTCCGATTCGGGGTCGGTGATCAGCTCCCCGCTTACATCCACCGTGACGGTATACAGGGTGCCGGTGAACGTGAACGGACTCGTGTAGTCATCCGTGACCGGAGAGCCAGGGTTCGCGCCGCAGGTGAGGGCACCCGGATTGAACACGAACGGTGTCGTTACGGGAGCTTCGGCGTTCCCGACCAGTGTCCCGTCCACGTAGAGCTGTAGCCTGCCGGGCGCACCCTTTCCGTTCGGCATATCGGGTTCTCCTGTCGGCTCGAACTCGAAACGCAGCTCGTGCTTGCCCGCCGGTACGTCCCCCTCCGATTCGACCGTGTAGAGGTCTCGGCCGACGTAGTTGTGGACGTATCGGAGCTTGCCACCCTTCAGGAACAACGAGTACCCGCCGGCTGCCGTCCCTTGGCACAGCAGCACGCCCTCGGCGCCGGCGTCTGGAATCTCGACATCCGCCGTGATGCTGTGCGGGCGGTTGAGCAGGCGGGGGCCGGCGAAGAACGGGACCGACTGCGTGCCGGGTCGGTAGATGTAGCGGTCACGAGGACTCGCTACGAGGGGCTTGTCGACGACCAGCCGGGCGAGAGCACTCCCGTCGATGGGCATGACGTCGTACTTGCCTGCCTCCACGTACCACGTCCCGATCATCGCGATCAGCTTGTCCCGGTGCTCGGCCGCCACGTCGTGGTTCTCCGCGAAGTCTTCCGCCACGTGGTAGAGCTCCCAGCCCGTCGCGTCGAGCTCCGACAGGGTGTCCGCAGTGATGGGCTCGCCCCACTCTTTGGGTGCTGACTCGGTGAACGACGGACCTGGCCATGGGCAGACCGCTCGCCAGCCGTCGTGATAGATGGACCGGTGGCCGAACATCTCGAAATACTGCGTGTGACGGTTGCTCTCCGCGGCGGCGTCATCGAGCGTATGCGCGAAGCTGACGCCGTGGATCGGTGCCTGGGTAACCCCCCTGATAGTCGACGGAGGTGCGACCCCAAGGAGGTCGAGCACGGTCGGCACCATATCGATGATGTGCGTGTACTGGGGTCGGACCTCGCCCTTGGTCTTGATCCCTTTCGGCCACGAGACGATGAACGGATCGGACGAGCCGCCACGATAGGTCTCACGCTTCCAGCGGCGGAACGGCGTGTTGCCCGCGGCCGTCCATCCCCATGGATAGTGGTTGAAGGTCTTCGGACCGCCGATCTCGTCGATGCGTTCGAGGCTCTCCTCGAGCGACTCCGGCGCGTTGTTGAAGAACTGCCCCTCGTTCGTCGTTCCCGTCGGACCGCCTTCCGCGCTCGCACCGTTGTCGGAGATGACCATGATCAACGTGTTGTCGAGTTCGCCGATCTCGGTGAGGAACGCCAGGAGTCGTCCGATCTGCAGGTCGGTGAATGTGAGGAAGCCGGCGAACACCTCCATGAAACGGCTGGAGAGCCGTCGAGCCTCAGGGCTGAGGGAGTCCCAATCGGGGACGTCGGGATCATGCCGCGACAGTTCGGCGTCGGCCGGGAGGATGCCGAGCTCTTTCTGACGGGCGAACGTCGTCTCGCGATAGGCGTCCCAGCCATCATCGAACGCCCCCTCGTACTTGTCTGCCCACTCCTTCGCGACGTGATGGGGCGCGTGGGCGGCGCCGAAGCAGAGGTGCAGGTAGAACGGCTTGTCAGGATCGACCTGCTTGGAATCGGCGATGAACCCCACGGCCCTGTCCACCAGGTCCTCGCTCAGGTGATAGCCGTCCTCGGGCGACTTCGGCGGCTCGACTTGGTGGTTGTCGTACACGAGATCCGGATACCACTGACTCGTGTCGCCGCCCAGGAATCCGTAGAACCGCTGGAACCCGCGGCCAAGCGGCCAGCGGTCGTATGGACCTGCAGCGGTCTCCTGGTTGCTCGGCGCCAGGTGCCACTTGCCGACCATGAACGTGCTGTATCCGTGTTCGAGAAGCATCTCCGGCAGCATGCCGTTCTCGAACGGGACGACCCCGTTGTAGCCCGGATAGCCGGTCGCGAGCTCCGTCACGGCGGCCATGCCGTTGGAATGGTGGTTCCGCCCGGTGATGATGGCGGAGCGGCTCGGCGAACACAGCGCCGTCGTGTGCATGTTGTTGTAGCGCAAACCGTTCGCCGCGATCGAGTCGAGGTTCGGTGTCTGGATCGGAGCGCCATAGCAGCCGAGCTGACCGAACCCCGTGTCGTCTAGGACGATGAAGACGACATTGGGCGTATCCTTCGGCGCCCGCACTGGCGCAGGCCACGCCGGGCTGGATTCCTCAGCTGTTCTCCCGATCACGCCCGGAAACGTTTCGTTGGGCTCGTACTCGACGACAGTCAATGCGTTTCCTCCCCCTTGGGCGCGTTCAGGATGGGAACACCGAACCGCAGTGGCGTAGGCACTAGGCGCTCGTCCGGGCATCATCTATCGGAACGAACCCCCTCGGCAAACCACGCTCGTTCACGAGGTCGCATCCGCCGGCGATCTAGCCCGGCTGCAGCGTGACCTGAAGGGCCAGGATCACCGCGCCGATGAGGAGTCCAGCCAACACCGAGCTCGTCAGGCGCCACCCAGTCAGCCCGGCTCGGCGTGCGGCAACACCGCCTGTGCCCTCGCATAACCCCTGCAGAACAACTCGAAGGCATTCCAAGGTACTCGGAGGTACTCCAGTCCACTCGGCTCCACAGCTCAACGCCCTGACCAGCACGTTCGCTCGCCCTTACACGAACGTCGGGGGTTCGAGTCCCTCAGCGCCCACCAGACACGGTCTGATCAGTGGGGGGCGCTCGGCCCTTGCTTCCGGGCCGAATCTAAGTGGCCCCAGCCATCGATCACCGACACACGCTGTGCGTGAAGCCATGCTCCGGGTCATGGGGAACGAAGAGGGGGAACGAAGGGGGGGAACGCGAGGGGCCGGGTCATCCCCCGGCCTTCCCTTCGACCATTTCGGCAGGTGAGTGCTGGTAGTCCCAACGGGATTTGAACCCGTGTCTCCACCTTGAGAGGGTGGTGTCCTAGGCCCCTAGACGATGGGACCGAGTCGTTCTGACCTCGGTATTCAGTTCCGCCTCGAGCGGCGCGTTCGTGGGCGAAGGCTCCCGCACGGCCACACGCCGCTTGAGCGGCCGCCACAGTGTATCCAACCGTCCGTCGGACTCATGGGACGGTGATGTTCGGTCGCTCAGTTCTCGTCGGCGGCGCGTGGCTCCGTGACGATGCGCACGACGACCTCGGTGGAGCGCGCCTTGGCTTCCCGACTCGCTCGGCGCTGACGCAGCAGCCAACTGGCGATTCCCGCCGCGGTCGAACTGCCGACCACCGCGCCCATCGCCACTTTGGTGCTCCTGATGCGGCTGGGGAGGCGGCTCTCGAGCTCGGCCAGGTCACGTTCGATCCGCGCCCTCGTCTGCTCGATCTCGCTCACGACCCGATCTGCTGCTTCGCCCATTCCAGGTCCTCCTTCACCGTTTCCTTGGTGAGCTCCACGCCGCCGGCCGTCCGGATCGACCTGCGGCCGATGAGGAACGCGATGCCACCCAGCGCGAGGCACACCACGGCCACGAGGAGCCGCGACGCCCATGCGGGCATCACGAGGTCGAGCGCGGCGACGCCGGCCGCCGCGAGGTAGACGACCACCAGCACGATGAAGACGCCACCGAGCACGAAGGCGCCGATGCCGAACGCACGCTCGGAGATCGCCTCCTTCACCTCGATCTTCGCGAGGGCAACCTCCTGTCGGAACAACTGAGTGATGCCGTCGACGACGCTGCGTACGAGTTCCGGGATCGAACGGCGCTCGTTCTGCGAGCCGGTCGTGGCACCTTCGGGCGGCGCTCCTCCTCCTGCATCGGGTCGGACGTCCATGGTCCCCTCCTCCTCATCGGCGGGCCAAGCCCCGCGGCGCTCGATGGTTCACCGACATCGTTGCAGGGGAGTCCGGAGTCCGCATCCGGCGAGCGATCGAGTGCTCAGCCGATGAGTTCCAGGAGACGCCGGCCGCTCGGCGTCAGTTCGGAGTAGACCTCCCGGCCCTGCCGTCTCGCGTCGACGACGCCTGAGCGGCGCAACACGCCGAGCTGTTGGGAGACCGCCGCGGGCGTGAGGTGCAGCCGGTGCGCGAGCTCGCTCGTCGTCATCGGCACGTTCAGGACCCGAAGGATATCGGCGCGTGTGCCGCCGATCAGGTCGTCCATCGCGCCGTCGCCGCGCACGTCCTCGGGCTCGTCCCACAGCTCGGCGATGCCGCGGGGGGAGTAGGAGAGCGTCGGCTGCAGATCGTCGCCCATCAGGATCGCGATGCCCGGCCAGTCGAACACGGCCGGGATCAGCACCAGCCCACGACCGCCGGGATCGATGTCCTCGCACATCTGCTTGTCGATCACGAGCGCGTCGCCCGCCCACGACAGCGACGGGTGCAGGTCGGCGAAGAGCAACTCGGCGCCGCCGAGCGCGAGCTGGCGGGCCCGGTAGGTCACGTCGGCCTCGTGCAGAGCACGGATCCGCGGCCAGTGCGGCTCGATCGTGAGCTTCCAGTACTCGCGCATCTGCTCGACCAGCCTGCCGACGAACGGCGCCGGATCCTCGAGGATCTCCTGGGTGAGCACCGGCACCCTCGCGTCGCCGAGCGACCCGATCATGTGCGAAAGCTCCGCGCTGATGCGGGCGGGCTCGGTGCGAGCGACCTGTTCCAGCTCGTCCTCGAACTGGGGGAACGGCGTCTCGGGCGCGGGCGTGAGGAAGTCGGGGATGTAGGGGTGCACGACCGGTGGCAGCCCCGGGGGCGGCACCATCGCGAACAGGATCTCGAGGTCCCTGCCCTCGATCGCCTTCTTCGCCTCCTGCACCCACGGGAGGTGGAGCGCGTGCTTCGCGGGGTCGCGCATGGGCTTGTACAGGCTCATGCCGAGCTCCCAGATCGGGGAGAAGGCGAACCTGGTCTCGGCCAGGTCGTCGCTCGAGAGGTGGATGCTGATCGACATCGCTTTCGGGTTAGCTTAAATGCTTCCGTGTGGGAAGGCAAGCCCTTATCCTACGCCTTGAAACGTTGTAGGAATCGCTACAGAGACCCGAGCATGAGGAGGTGCAGCGATGATCTTCGGTTGGACCGACGATGTGTTCCGTCACCGGGAGCGGGAGCTGCGGGACGCCAGCGAGCGCCTCCGCAGCGGCCGGCGTCGCGTTCGCCGCGGGCGCGAGGGCGTCTCGCCCGAGCGCCGGCCGCGTCCCGTGCGGTGAGACGTCCGGAAGGTCCGGTTCCCCTCGCGCGCGAGCGCACCTCTCTCACGGGGATCGGGCCTCCGGCATCTGCCGGCGACGCGTCGGCAGCGCGGACGGTCGGGCCGGGGCACGTCGCTCACCACGACGCCCCGGCTCGAGCCGTTCCTCGTCTCAGTTCTCGCCCTGATCCCTCGTGAAGCCGAGCTCGCCATCGAACTCCATCAGCTTCTCGATGTGCATCCAGATGTGACGACGCGAGATGCGGGCAAGCAGCTGGTGCACGTCCTCGTCCCAGAGGTCGCCCGGGTTCTCCCGGATGATGAACCGGCAGCGCCAATGATCGAGGGTGTCGGTGATCGCGCCGGTCGGCGGGTACACCTTCGTGCCGCGGCTCGAGATCATCTTCAGCTCGAGCCGCGTGCCCTCAGCGAGCTCGGTGAGCGAGGCGCCGAGGTCGTCGGCGGAGAGCGGTGACTCCACGAAGACGTCGAGGCCGACCACGTTGCGGTCGTGGGATCGCACGTAGTCGGGGTCGGCCGACAGAACCGGGAGCTCGAGCGGCTTCACCTCCCGCACCGTCCAGTTCTCGGTCTTCTTCCCGAGGTTGCCGATGATCGCCTCGGTGTAGGCCGTGGTGGGGGTGCCCCGGTCGTAGCCGACGACGTCGCCGGTGAGGACTCCCGACTCGAGCGTCACGAAGACCGCGTGCTCGATCGCCGTCGCCTGCTCGAACAGGCCGAGGTAGCGCAGCATCAGCACCGAGGAGAGGATCATCGCCGTCGGGTTGATGACGTCCTTGCCCGCGTACTTCGGCGCCGACCCATGCACCGCCTCGAAGATCGCGACGTCGTTGCCGATGTTCGCGCTCGGCGCGAATCCCAGGCCGCCGATCAGCGCCGAGGAGAGGTCGGAGAGGATGTCGCCGTTCATGTTCGTCGTCACGATCACGTCGTACTGCTCGGGCCGCTTCACGAGCTGGTGCGCCGCGTTGTCGACGATCACGTGCCACGACTCGATGTCGGGGTAGTCGGGAGCAACCTGCTCGAAGACTCGCTTCAGGGTTCCCTCGGTGAACTTCATGATGTTCGCTTTCGTCGCACACGCGACGGTCGGGCGTCCCTCGCTGCGTGCGTACTCGAAAGCGAACCGCGCGATCTTCTCGGAACCCTTCACGCTGATCAGCTTCAGGGCCTGGGCGACGCCGGGGGTCTGCATGTACTCGATGCCGGCGTAAAGGTCCTCGACGTTCTCGCGGACCATCACCACGTCGATGCCGCGGCCCGAGTACGGGGTGGTGACGCCCGGCATCTCCCGCACGGGGCGCACGTTCGCGTAGGTCTCGTAGAGCTTGCGCAGGGTGACGTTCGCGCTCTTCTCCCCGAAGCCGACCGGGGTCTCGAGGGGACCCTTCAGGGAGACGCGGGTCCGAGCGATCGAGTCCATCGTCTCTTGGGGCACGCCCGAGGCGACCCCCTTCTTGAAGACCTCCGCGCCGGCCTCGGCCTCTTCCCAGTCGATCGGGGCACCGGTGGCCTCGACGATCGCGCGGGCGGCGGCGACCACCTCGGGGCCGATGCCGTCGCCGGGGATCAAGGTGACGGGGATGCGGACGGGTACGTCGGTGTCGCTCACGCGGGCCTCCTCGCGGATCGATGTCGGTTGGCGGTCATCGTAGCGGTGGTCACGGTGGGCGACGGAGCGTGGGGTAGCATCGCGGACCATGGCTCGCCACATGCGTTCCCGTCGCACCCTCGCCGCAGCCGCGCTGCTCACGGTCGCCGGGCTCGTCGCGATGGCGTGCACGTCCGACGCTGCGCCGACCCCGCCGGCGACGTCGGGTGCTCGCTCGGATGAGCCGGAACCGTCCGCCACGGCCGCCGCGGCAGCATCGGACTCGAACTGGATCGAGCCGACCGACGTGTTGGGTGCACCGAACCTCGCGAGCGAGCCCGACGCAGCCCTGGCGCCGAAGGGAGTCGACACGCGGCCGCTGCGATCGCCGCCCGAGCTGCAACCGGCTGCCGACCGCTCGCGTCCGTTCGATCCCGCGGCCGGCATCATGAACCTCGACCACCTGGTCTTCATCGTGCTCGAGAACCGGTCGTTCGATCACTACTTCGGCACGTTCCCCGGCGCCGACGGCATCCCGATGGGCGCGAACGGCCGGCCGAAGGTCTGCCTGCCCGACCCCGAGGAGGGCGGGTGCCACCGTCCGTACCACGACACCAACTTCATCGACCAGGGCGGCCCCCACGGCGAGGTCGGCAGCGAGATCTCGATCAACGGCGGGGCGATGGACGGCTTCGTCGAGGCCCGACGCGTGATCGGGAACGGATGCGACAAGCACCCTGACGAGAAGCCGTGCCCCCAGGCCGTCGACGGCCCTCAGGGCCAACCCGACGTGATGGGGTACCACACGGCCAAGGAGCTGCCGATCTATTGGGAGTACGCGAAGACGTTCACGCTGCACGACCGTATGTTCGCGCCGACCGATTCGTGGACCCTGCCGGCGCATCTGTTCCTGATCTCGGCCTGGTCGGCCACCTGCAGCGACCTCGACGACCCGATGTCGTGCTCGTCGGACCGGAAGTTCCCCGGCGGCATCTACGCCGACGAGCCCTCGAAGATCTGGGCGCCGAAGATGGGCGAACCCCGGCCCTACGTCTGGGCTCCGATCACCTGGCTCCTCTACAGGGCCGGCGTGAGCTGGGGCTACTACGTCGGCGAAGGCACGTGCGTCGCCCCGCCGTGCGAGCACCTCGAAGGCATCCTCACGGCGCCGGTGCAGAATCCGCTGCCCGGGTTCACCGCGACGGCCGCGACCGGCCAGCTCGACAACATCAGGCCGAACACGGAGTTCATCCGCGACGCGCGCAACGGCGACCTGCCGAGCGTCTCGTGGTTCATGCCCGAGCAGGACAAGGGCGAGCACCCGCCCGACTCGATCGAGGTCGGGCAGGCCTACGTGGCCAAGGCGATCAACGCGGTCATGCAGGGCCCCCAGGAGCAATGGATGCGTACGGCGATCTTCCTCACCTGGGACGACTGGGGCGGGTTCTACGACCACGTGCTGCCACCGGTCGTCGACGAGAACGGATGGGGGCTGCGCGTGCCCTCGATGGTGATCAGCCCGTGGGCGAAACCCGGCTTCATCGACTCCCAGACGCTCAGCTACGACGCCTACCTGAAGCTGATCGAGGACCGCTTCCTCGACGGTGAGCGGCTCGACCCCGAGACCGATGGGTGGCCGGACTCGCGCCCCACGGTGCGCGAAGAGGTGAAGCTCCTCGGCGACCTGGCTCTGGACTTCGACTTCACCCAGGAGCCCCTGCCCCCGCTCGTGCTCGATCCCTGGCCGTTCCGCGACTGAGCCGGCTCGCGAGGCGATCGCGCTGCGGTGTTCGGCCGAGGACCCCGGGCAGGCTACGATCGCGCGATGGCTCGATCGAGCGGTTCCCTCGCGCGCTGGAGACCCGCCGCCGGCCTGATCCTGGTCGGCGCGGTGGCGGTCGCGTGCGTGAGCGCCGGAGCCGACCCGCCGGGCGGTGCCTCGAGCGGCCCGATCTCGCCGTCGCCCGATCCCGCTCGCGCTCGGCCGCAACCGACGGGCGAGGTCCCCCTCCCGTTCCTCGTGCCCGACCGCTTCCCGATCGCGCCCGAGCGCGCTCCGATCGGCGTCGACCGACGCCCGTTGCGAGACCCACCGAAGCTCTTGCCGGTTGCCGACCCGTTCCGCCCGTTCGATCCGGCGGCGGGCATCATGAACCTGGATCACCTCGTGTTCGTCGTGCAGGAGAACCGGTCGTTCGACCACTACTTCGGCACGTTCCCGGGCGCCGACGGCATCCCGACGGACGAGGACGGGGATCCCAGCGTCTGCCTGCCCGACCCGACCCGCGACATCTGTCATCGTCCTTACCACGATCGCAACCTGTTCGACTCCGGGGGGCCCCACGGCGAGTACGCCTCCGAGATCTCGATCGCCGGCGGTCGCATGAACGGGTTCGTCCGCGCGTTCCGCATCAAGGGCAACGGCTGTGAGAAGGACCCGACCGTGCCCCCGTGCCCGAAGACGAGCTCGGGGCCCGACGGTGCGCGAACGCCGGACCTGATGGGCTACCACACGGCGCGAGAGATCCCGAACTACTGGGCGTACGCCGAGACGTACACGTTGCACGACCGCATGTTCGCCCCGACCGACTCGTGGACGTTGCCTGCCCATCTGTTCCTGATCTCGGGGTGGTCGGCGAGGTGCCCGGTGCCCGACGATCCGATGGCGTGCGTCTCCGACCAGCGGAACCCCGGGAAGCGTCCCGGGCTCGGGTCGAAGAACTGGACGCCCGACGCGGGCGAGCCCCTTCCCTACATCTGGGCCGACATCACCTGGCTGCTCTACAAGGCGGGCGTCACGTGGGGCTACTTCGTCGGGCCGGGCAGCTGCGTCGTCGCGCCGTGTCAGGACTTCGAGGCGACCGAGACGCGCGCCGTACAGAATCCGCTCCCCGGCTTCCGCACGGTCGACGTGACCGGCCAGCTCGACAACGTGCTGCCGAATACCGACTTCATCGAGGCGGCACGCGAGGGGACGTTGCCGAGCGTCTCGTGGGTGATGCCGACCGAGGGCCGGGCCGAGCACCCGCCCGACTCGGTCGCCGAGGGGCAGGCCTGGGTGACCGAGATCGTGAACGCGGTCATGCAGGGCCCCCAGGAGCAATGGATGCGTACGGCGATCTTCCTCACCTGGGACGACTGGGGCGGGTTCTACGACCACGTGCTGCCACCGGTCGTCGACGAGAACGGATGGGGGCTGCGTGTGCCCTCGATGGTGATCAGCCCGTGGGCGAAACCCGGCTTCATCGACTCCCAGACGCTCAGCTACGACGCCTACCTGAAGCTGATCGAGGACCGCTTCCTGGGCGGACAGCGCCTGGACCCCGAGTCCGACGGGTGGCCCGACGCCCGCCCGACCGTCCGCGAGGAGGTCGAGGCGCTCGGCGACCTCGCCCGGAGCTTCGACTTCTCGCAGGAACCGCTGCCGCCGCTCGTGCTCGATCCGTATCCGGGCATCGGCTGAGCGGGGCCGCGCGAGCTGGGGCGCAAGGATTCGAACCTCGACTAACAGGGCCAGAACCTGTCGTGCTGCCGTTACACCACGCCCCAACGTGGCCCGGGCATGCTAACAACGCCGTCCCGCCTCGGCCAGGATTCCCGGCACGAGCCCGACCCAGCCTGCGCCGCAACCGCGTTCGCGACCCCGAGGTTTGACCCCTGTGTGCTCCGAGGACTACGGTGACAGCTCGGAACCCTTGCACGACCGGAGGGAGCAGCCATGAACAAGGGTGGCTTGGTCGCAGAGGTCTCCAGACGCACCGGCCTGTCGAAGGCCGACGCGGGCCGGGCGATCGATGCGGTGATCGATTCGATCCGAGACTCCGTCGTCCGAGGCGAGCGCGTCACCCTCGCCGACTTCGGCACCTTCGAGCGCAAGCATCGCAACGAGCGCATCGCGCGGAACCCGCGCCGACCTCAGATCCCGATCGTGGTGCCGGCGCGCGACCTCCCGGCGTTCACGCCGGGCAAGGAGTTCCGTGAGCAGGTCGTGACGACGTCGGACTGAGACCCTCGAACCGGACCGTGGCAGGGTCGGGGCGGTGGCTCATTCGAACGTGACGAGGCGAAGCCCGCGTGCCACCGGCTTCCCGTCGGCCTCGTCGAGGTCGAACGCGACGCGTTGACCCAATCGCAACGTGAGGATGCCGGAACGCTCGAGCGACGTGGCATCGATCGTCACCTCGGTGCCGTCGTCCATCAACAGCGAGCCGGTGACGCCCTCGAGATCGAAGTCCTTGATCGTGCCCTGCGCCATCGCTCGTTGGTCCCCTCTAGGTCCTGGTCGCGACCCGCGCCCCGAGGTCCAGGTCGCGGCAGACCTGCAGCGTCCGTCCCTCGTGGCGCGACTCCAGCACGGTGAGGATATCGCTGGGCAGGTCGAGGTCGAACCCGAGCTCCGGCACGTCGACGACGGAGGTCGGCACGTCGGCCTCGGCCGCAGCCTGCAGGTGTCGGCGGTAGGAATCGGGTCCGAAGTGCGGTTCGATCGCCGCGGGTGGTCGCCGGACCAGCAGGTTCGTGCCCGTCTCGTCGGCCGACGGCACGACGACGACCGCGCCGAGCGTCCGCAGCGCCCTGGTGAGCGACCCGTGGGTGACGAGCGGCGTGTCGGGAAGCAGCACCGCCAACGTGTCGACGAGTCGCCCCTCGGCCTCCTCCTCGACCTGGCGGATCGCGTTGGCGAGCGGCGGACGTTCTTCGTCGACGGCGTGGGCCCCGCGCGACATCGCGATCTCGAGCACGGCTTCGTCGGGGGAGACCACCCACGTCTCCCATCCGGTCAGTCCGAGGGTGACGTCGAGCACGTCCTCGAGCATGGCCAGCGTGAGGGCCCCGCGCTCCAGCGGCGACAGCACCGGATCGAGGCGCCCCTTGGCCTCGGACAGCGACTTGACGGGCAGCGCGATCACACGCACGACCGCGCCAGCCTAGCCGCTGCCCCGAGGCGCGGCCGAGCGGCGAGGGCGCGGTAGGCTCTCGCAGCCGCGCCGCCGCGGCCCGACGAGGGGGACCGAGCCCTGGCCGAACCCTGGTACCACATTGCGAAGACGGTCGCCATCCCACCGATCCGAGGGTGGTTCCGGCTGCGGTACGAGGGGCTCCACCACATCCCACGCACCGGTCCGGCGATCGTGGCCTGCAACCACATCTCCTACCTCGACCCGCTCACGAACGCTTCCGCGGTGATGAAGGCTGGGCGACGCCCGCGGTTCCTCGCGAAGGACGAGCTGTTCCACATCCCGGTGGTCGGCCTGGCGTTCAAGGGTGCCAAGCAGATCCCGGTCGTCCGCGGCCGCGGGAACGCGGTCGCCGCCCTCGACGCGGCGGCGGGCTCGATCGCGGAGGGGGAGGTCGTGGTGATCTACCCCGAGGGCACCGTGACCTCGCGTGAGGACCACCTGCCGATGCGGGGGAAGACGGGCGCGATCCGGCTCTCGCTCGCCACCGGGGTGCCGATCACGCCGCTCGCGAGCTGGGGTTCGCAGGCGGTGTGGCAGAAGTCCGGCAGGGGCAGCATGAAGCTCGGGCGTCCGGTGTGGCTGCAGGTCGGGCCGCCGATCGACCTCTCGGGCCGCAGCGACGAGGTCGACGACGTCGAGGTGCTGCGCGAGATGACCGCCGACCTCATGTCGGTGCTGACGACGATGGTCGAGGACCTGCGGGCCCGCTACCCGAGGCGCTGGTCCGACGACGGGTAGGCTCCGAGCATGACCGACGATCGGGGCTTCTCGACGAGGGCCGTGCACGGCGCGACCCCGCGGGTCGACCAGGAGACGCCGAGCGTGCCCTTGTATCAGACCTCGACGTTCCGCTTCCCCGACTCCGAGGCCTACGCCGAGACGATCGCGTTCCGCGCCCCGGGCTACACCTACACCCGCGGATACGGGAACCCGACGGTCGCCGCGTTCGAGCAGCAGATGGCCGCGCTCGAAGGCACGGGGGCTGCGTTCGGGTTCGCGTCCGGTATGGCGGGCATCCACTCGGTGTTCGCCGCGCATGCGGGGGCGGGCGACCGCGTCGTCATGAGCGCCGAGCTGTACGGGGGCACGTACGCGCTCGCGACCCGCGTGCTTCCTCGGAACGGCGTCGAGGTCACCCTCGTCGACCCGCACGACCTCGATGCCGTGCGGGCGGCCTTGCCGGGCGCGTCGCTGTTCCACGTGGAGACGATCGCCAATCCGAACGTCACCGTCGCCGACCTCGAGGGCCTCGGCGAGGCGTGTCGCGACGCCGGCGTGCCGGCGTCGGTCGACAACACGTTCGCCTCCCCCTACCTTTGCACGCCCGCCACGTACGGCTTCGATTACGTCTGCCACTCGGCCACGAAGTACGTCGGCGGTCACCACGACCTGATCGCGGGTGTGGTGTGCGCGAGCGAGGAGGGACGCGAGCGGCTGCGCGACGTGGCGATCGACACCGGGGGCACGATGGCCCCGTTCGAGGCATGGCTCTGCCTGCGTGGACTGATGACGCTCGCTGTGCGGCTCGACCGTCACTCGGCCAACGCGATGACGCTCGCGACGGCGCTGGAAGGACATCCGAAGGTGGAGCGCGTGCGCTACCCGGGCCTCGTCTCGCACCCGCAGCATGAGGTGGCGGCGCGACAGTTCGCCCACGGGTTCGGCGGCATGATGGCGATCGAGGTCGCCGGCGGTGTCGGCGGGGGGAAGCGGTTCTGCGACGCGCTCGAGCTCGCGTGGGTCGCGACCAGCCTCGGCGGCACGCACACCCTCGTGGGTCATGCTGCCTCGACGACGCACCGCCAGATGGACCCGGCGGCGCGCCGCGCCGCGGGCATCGCCGATGGGCTCGTGCGGGTGAGCATCGGTATCGAGGACGTCGAGGACATCCTCGACGACGTCGAGCGGGCACTGGAGAAGGTGTGAGCGAGCGGCGCCGCATCGTGGTGCTGTTCGGGGGTCGCTCGGCCGAGCACGAGATCAGCTGCATCTCCGCTCGCTCGGTGATGGACGCCCTCGATCCTGCGCGGTTCGACGTCGTGCCCGTCGGCATCTCGAAGCAGGGGACGTGGCACCTGATGGCGGGGCCGCCGGCCCTGCCGTCGGAGACGGGGCGGATGCCCGAGGTGACGGCGGGGGCCGGCGCGGGAACCGGGGTGTCGCTGGCGGGCGAGGGTGCCGCCCGCGAGCTCGTCGCCGCCGACGGCAGCCGCGCCCCGATCGACGTGGTGCTGCCCGTCCTGCACGGCCCGATGGGCGAGGACGGCGCGGTGCAGGGCATGTTCGAGCTCGCCGACGTGCCCTACGTGGGGGCCGGCGTGCTCGGGTCGGCGATCGGCATGGACAAGGCGATCCAGAAGGTGCTGTTCACCGCCGCCGGACTCCCCGTCGGCCCGTGGGACGCGGTGCGCGAGCCCGAGTGGCTGGAGGATCCGGAGGGGGTCGCTGCCCGGGTCGCGGCGCTCGGCTACCCGATCTTCGTCAAGCCGGCGACGCTCGGCTCGTCGGTGGGCATCACGAAGGCGCACGATCCCGGGGAGCTCGATGCCTCGATGGCCGAGGCCTTCCGGTTCGCCCGCAAGGCCGTCGTGGAGCACGGTTTCGAGGCAGCGCGAGAGATCGAGTGCGCGGTGCTCGGCAACGATGACCCTGTCGCGTCGGTCTGCGGCGAGATCGTTCCCACCGGTCACGAGTTCTACGACTACGCCTCGAAGTACCTCGACGCCAGGGGCGCGCGTCTCGACATCCCTGCCGACGTCGATCCCGCGGTGCAGGCGCGCGTGCAACGCATGGCGGTGACCGCGTTCCGAGCGATCGAGTGCTGGGGCATGGCGCGAGTCGACTTCTTCCTGCGGGGGGAGGAGCTCATCATCAACGAGATCAACACGATCCCGGGATTCACCGAGATCAGCATGTACCCGAAGCTCTGGGAGGCGAGCGGCCTCGGCTACGGCGGCCTGATCGAGCGGCTGATCGATCTCGCGATCGAACGCCACCTCGCGGAGCGGCAGAAGCGGACGACGGCGCCCGAGCTCGAGGCGCCGCCTGACTGACCGCCGCCCGGCAGGGCGGCTAGAGGTGCACGACCGGGCAGGTCAGGGTGCGCGTGATGCCCTCGACCGCTTGGATGCGGGCGACGACCAGCTTCCCCAGCTCGTCGACGGTCTTCGCCTCGGCGCGCACGATCACGTCGTAGGGGCCGGTGACGTCCTCGGCCTCGGCGACCCCGGTGATCGAGCGCACGGCGTCGGCGACCGCTGCGGCCTTGCCCACCTCGGTCTGGATCAGGATGTACGCGTGAACCACGGTGCCCCCTCCGCTCGTTGGGAGGCTGATGCTAGCCGTGGACGCGCGCCCGGCGCAACGCGCATCCTGGCGGGGTGGAAGCGATCGAGATCGTGGCCGCGCTCGTCTTCGCGGGGCTCGGCGTGCGCTCGTTGGTGCACTGGGTGCGCACGCCGTATGAGAGCACGAAGGCCTCGGACCTGGCCCTCTACGCGCTCTTCGTGACGGGGCGAGTCGGCATGTGGTTCGTGCTCGCGGTGGCGTTCGCGCTCTACGCGCTCACCGACACTCGCGGCCGCGCGTTCGTCGACGACGCCCGCGAGTACCAGTGGCTGTACCTGGTCTTCCTCGCGCTCGGAGCGGTGCAGTTCGTGGCCGCGTACTTCCTGGGGCAGCGCGCCAAGGGCCGCTGAGGAAGGGAACGATCACCCGGTGACGGGAGATGGGGCAAGGATGTCGGGGCGCAGGTCGACCCGGCGCAGCAGTTGCGCGTTCAAGGCGACCACGATCGTGGACAGGCTCATCAGCGCGGCGGCGAGCGCCGGCGGCATCAGGATGCCGGCCCACGCGAGGGCCCCGGCCGCGAGCGGGATGGCCACGACGTTGTAGCCGGTTGCCCACGCGAGGTTCTGGAGCATCTTCCGGTAGCTGGCCGCCGAGAGCCGCCGGACCGAGAGCACGCCGCGCGGGTCGTCGCTCGCAAGCACGACGCCGGCCGACTCGATCGCGACGTCGGTGCCGGCGCCGATCGCGATGCCGACGTCGGCGCGGGCGAGGGCCGGGGCGTCGTTGACCCCGTCGCCGACCATCGCCACCCTCAGCCCGCGCGCCTGCAGTTCGGCCACCTTGCCGTCCTTCTGCTCGGGCAGCACCTCGGCCATCACGTCGTCGACGCCGAGCTCGTCGGCCACGGCCTCGGCCACCTGGCGAGCGTCGCCGGTGATCATCACGACCCGGATCCCCTCTGCGTGCAGGGCGTCGACCGCGGCACGGGACCGGGGACGCACGGCGTCCTCGAGTGCGAGGGCTCCGACCACTTGCCCGTCGTCGACGACGGCGAGGACCGTGGCGCCCCGACCGTGCCACGACGCCACCTGCGGTTCGAGCGCCGACGGGAACGAGAGGCCACGCTCCTCGAGCAGCGCCGGTCCGCCGACGGCGGCGCGGGAGCCGTTCACCGCGGCCTCCACGCCCCGTCCGGCGATCGACCGGAAGTCCGACGCCTCGGGCACCTCGCCGACCGAACGGCCCGCGGCGACGATCGTGCGGGCGAGCGGATGCTCGCTGTCTGCCTCCACCGCGGCTGCCAGGCGCAGCACGGCGTCGTCGTCGCCATCGACCGAGGCCACGTCGTGCACCGTTGGCCGACCCTCGGTGAGGGTGCCGGTCTTGTCGAACAGCACCGCATCCACGGTCCGCATGCGCTCCAAGGCGAGGCGATCCTTGACGAGGATGCCCGCGCGCGCGGACATCGCCGTCGACAGGGCGATCACGAGCGGGATCGCGAGGCCGAGCGCGTGGGGGCACGCGATCACGAGCACGGTGACGGTGCTCTCGAGCGCCTGGTCGGGATCGCCGACGGCGAGCCAGGCGATGAACGTGACGATGCCGGCGCCGAGCGCCGCGTAGAAGAGCATGGCGGCGGCGCGATCGGCGAGGGCCTGGGCCCGCGACCTCGACGCCTGCGCATCGGCGACCAGCCGTCGGATGCCCGCGAGCGCTGTGTCGTCGCCGACCGCCTCGACCCTCACGCGCACCGAGGAATCGGTGGCGACCGTGCCGGCGACGACGCGGTCACCGACGCCACGCAGGACAGCCCGCGATTCGCCGGTGATCATCGACTCGTCGAACGCCGCCGCCCCGGTCTCGATCGTGCCATCGGCCGGCACCCGTCCTCCGGGGCGCACGAGCACGAGGTCGCCCGGCCGCAGGTCGGCGATGGCCACCTCCTCGGTGCTCGCGCCCGCGACGCGCTCGGCCACGTCGGGCAAGAGTGCGGCCAGCGCGTCGAGGGCGCTCGACGCCTGCCCGATCGCCTTCATCTCTTGCCAGTGACCGAGCAGCATCACGTCGATCAGCAACACGAGCTCCCACCAGAAGTCGAGGTCGAGCAGGCCGGCCTCGCTCGCGAGGCTCGAGGCGAACGCCACGGCGATCGCGAGGGAGATCAACAGCATCATCCCGGGGGCCCGATCGCGAAGCTCGTTCCAGCCGCCCCTGAGGAAGGGGGAGCCTCCGTAGACGAAGACCGCGGTTCCGAAGACCAGCGGGATCCACCGATCGGCCGGCACGCTCGGCGCCGAGTAGCCGAGGAGCTCTTGGAGCATCTGAGACCAGAGCAGTACGGGAACGCTCAGCAGCAGGCTCAGCCAGAAGCGGTCGCGGAACATCGCGACGCTGTGGCCCTCGTGAGCGTCGTGCCCTCCGCGTCCCGGGTGGGCGTCATGCCCGACGTGAGCACCGTGTCCCTCGTGGCCCGAGTGCGCAGAGCGGTCCTCGGCGCCGTGACGGTCGTGGTGCGTCTCCACCGTTTCCTCCTCCCGAGCCGTGCCGTCCTTGCGAGAGGATATATACCCAGGGGGGGTATCTGTCAAACGGTGGTGTTCAGGGACTCGCGACGCACTGAGCCCGGGCGGGTATGTCCACCGGTGCGCCGGCGGCGATGGGCTCAGCCCACGGCCTTGATGATCTCCTCGCTGAGCTGCGTGAACTGCTGCAGATGGGCGACACGGTCACTCTTCAGCGCCTCGACCATCTGTGCGTACTCGTCGCCGCGACCCTGGCGCGCGTAGAGCTTCCGCGGCTGGAGCTTCTCCTCGTCCTCGAGGTCGGCGACAGACGTCGCGACCAGGTAGCCGAAGTCGGGGTCCTCCTCGAACGCGATCGTCTGCTCGGCGATGCCCTTCACGCACGCCGAGGTGTCGGGGATGCGCAGCTTCTTCGAGCGGTCGTCGTCGTCCTTGCCGCCGACCCGCCCGGTGTTCAGCAGGTACGTCTCGATCGGGTGGGTCGCCAGCAACTCGAGCAGACGGTTGCCCTGCAGGCCGTGGGGGAGCGGGAAGAACGGGTTCGTGCCGGGCACCCGCAGGAACTTGCCCTCCTCAGCGGCGCCGCCGGCAGCGGTACCGGTGGTCTCGCCGAGCATGAAGAACGCGGCCGCCTGCTCCTGGTCCAGCTTCGACACGGCCGGAATGATGTTCTCGTTGCGGTTCAGGATGAGCAGGTAGTCGACGGGTCCGACATCGCGGGCGTCACCGTAGGCCATCAGATCCCTCATCTCGAAGACCGCGCGGCCGTTCTTCGTGTAGTTCTCGTTAAAGAAGTCGACCGAGCCGTCACCATCCATGTACACGTTCTCGAGGTAGGCGGTGGGCTTCACCACCGCCCCGTGGATCGACGGCTCGAAGTCGGGGTCGAGCCCGAACGTCTTCGCGAAGCAGCCGTTCTCCGTGCCGTATGCGTGTCCACCCGGCATCAGGCCCACGAAGTCGTCTTGGATAGGCAGCGAGCCGTTCTGCGTGGTGAACGTCGTCGTCGTCTTCCCGGTTCCGGACAGGCCGATGATCATGAAGACCTTGTCGCCGTGCGCGGTCGGGATCACCTTGAGCCCGGCATGCAGCGCGAGGCCGCCCTTGTTGTAGACGATGTCGTTCCACATGCGCAGGCCGCCCTTCTTGGACTCACCGAAGTAGTCCGAGTTCAGGACCCGCGTCACGTAGTTGTCGAGATCGACCGCGATCACGCGATCGTCGGGGTATCCGGGCGCCTCCAGACCGGGCGTGTAGATCACCTGGACCACGGGCTCGGCGCCGTCATCGCGCTTGAAATAGAGCTTCTGCTGCATGCCGGCGATGTTCGCGTAGCGCTTCTCCATCAGCAGGCGGGCGGCCGTGCGCATGTCGGGGTCGTTGCCGATGTAGCCGTCGATCTGGACCATGTCGTGCTCGGCGATGTACGCGTCCTGCGCCTTCGCGATCGCGTCGTAGTCCTCGCGCGTCATCGTCTTGCCGCTCGATTCCCGGTCGACCACGTACGTGCTGGCGGCGCTGCGCGAGAGCACGTTCGTCTGCGTGTTCGTGTTGCCGTACTCGGAGATGCGTGTCTCGGGCATCTCCTCGGCGAACGTCCTGAGTTCCTCAGGGGTGGGGTTGACGAGAACCTCTGCCACGGTGGGCCTCCTCGCGAGGGGTCGGGTGGAGCGCACGCCGCGTGAGGACACATCGGCGCATGCAGTCAGTCTATCGAACGGGCTTGGGGCGCCCCGACGCTCCACGGGGGCGACCTGGACCGGTCCGACTATACGGAAAGGACAAGTCGACGCGCAGAGGACGGCGCCCGGGACGACAGGCCGTGACCGGATGCCGCCGGAGACCGAAGGAGGACTTGGCCGCTAGGCGGAGCGGGGGATGCGCGTGACCTTGCCCGCCTTGATGCATGAGGTACATGCATTGACGCGGCGGGGAGTGCCGTCGACGAGGGCACGCACCTTCTGCACGTTCGGGTCCCAGCGGCGGTTGTTCCGCTTGTGCGAGAAGGTCACGGCCTTGCCGAAGAACGGCTTCTTCCCACAGATGTCACAGACAGCGGCCATAGCCCGACGAGGCTACCAGACGCGTCGTTCAGCCCGTGATCGCGGCGAGATGCTCGTCGAGGGCGCTCTGGCTGAGCTCGCCGTCGACCTTGGCGGCCTCGTCGCCCTCGGCGTCGAAGAAGACCGTCACCGGCAGGCCGAAGCTGCCGAGCTCGGTGCGGATCGCGCCGTCGGGATCGAACAACGAGGGGAACGGCACCGAGTACTCGGCGATGAACGCCTCGGCGCCCTCTCGCGAATCCAACGTGTCGACCCCGAGGAACTGGACGTCGGGATGGGCAGCGGTCGCCTCGGAGAGCATCGGCATCTCTCGCTTGCAGGGCTCGCACCACGAGGCCCACAGGTTCACGACCACCGGCGTCCCCCGCAGATCGTCGAGCAGCGCGCGGAACCCGTCGGCGTCGGCGGTGGGCAGCTCGTCTGCGGTCGAGGGCATGGCCAACGAGGGTGAGGCAATGCCGTCGGAGGACGGCCGATCACAGGAGGAGATCGAGAGCGCCGCGACGATGAGGAGCGGGACGACCGGACGAGGCATGAGCCCATCGTAGGTGTCGCGCAGCTGACCCGAGGTGCTCATGTGACCCGCGCTCGGCGCGGGTGGTCGGGGGCGCGTGATACAACCGGCTGCGTGAGCGCGCACCGAGCAGGCCCCCCACTGACACTCGCGTCTGCGATCCTCGAGATCGACCCCGCGATCGCCAAGCGCCGGGCCGGGTTCCGCACGAAGGGTGACCCCGCGTACGAGGTGCTCGCCGGGAGCGCGTTCGAGATCCGCACCGTCGGCGACCTGCTGCACCACTACCCGCGGCGTTACATCGACCGATCCCGCGTTGAGACGATCGCGCACATGAAGCTCGGCGCGTACGTCACGGTGATCGCGCGCGTGCGCAAGGTCGCGAAGCGCCTCACCCGCAGGCGCCAGACGATGGTCACCGTGACCCTCGGGGACGGCACGGGATACCTTGACTTGACGTTCTTCAACCAGCCCTGGGCCGCGACCCTCTACCGCGAGGGCGCCGAGCTTGCGGTCTCGGGGGTCGCCACGCTGTACAAGGGACGGCTGCAGCTCTCCAACCAGGAGGTCGAGTTCCTGCGGGGCGACGACGCCGATCTCGTTCACACGGCGCGCATCACCCCCGTGCATCCGGCCGCCGAGGGCGTGACCACCCGCACGATCCGCGAGTTACTCCATCGCGCGCTCGAGCGACTCGGCCCGATCGCCGATCCGATGCCGGCCGAGATCGTCGACGCCGAGGGCCTCGGCTCGTACGACCGCGCATTGCACGACATCCACTTCCCCGCCGACGAACGGGCGCTCGCGGCGGCCCGCGAGCGCCTGAAGTTCGACGAGTTGTTCACGCTCGAGCTGGGGGTAGCCTTCCGCAAGCACCGTGTGGAAGCCGAGAGCGCCGGAGTTCTCCACGACCTCGGGGGCCCGCTCGCCGATCGCCTGCTCCGGACGATCCCCTTCGAGCCGACCGAGGCCCAGCGCCGGGCGATGGGCGAGATCGGCGCGGCGATGGCGAGGCCCCACCCGATGAACGTGCTGCTGCAAGGCGACGTCGGCGCCGGCAAGACGCTCGTCGCCCTGCACGCGGCGCTCGTGGCGATCGACTCCGGCCACCAGGCGGCGATCATGGCCCCGACCGAGGTGCTGGCGGGGCAGCACTTCCGCTCGGTGCAGGATCTGCTCGGTCGCATGGGCGGCGTGTCGTACCTCGAATTCGCATCGATCCGGGCGGCCGGGGCGGCTGACGGGCAGGCCTCGCTGCTCGACGCGCTCGACGGGCCGTCGTCACCGGACGAGCCCACCGTGACCTACGCGCTCCTGACCGGCGCCGTCACGGGGAAGGACCGCCAGCGCACGGTCGACGCCGTGGGCGAGGGCAGCGTCGATCTCGTCGTGGGCACCCATGCCCTGGTGCAGGAGAGCGTGGCGTTCGCCGATCTCAGCCTCGCCGTGGTCGACGAGCAGCATCGTTTCGGCCTTCACCAGCGCACCGCCCTGAAACGTAAGGGTGGCGAGGCCGACGTGCTGATCATGACGGCGACCCCCATCCCGAGGACGCTCGCGCTGACCTACTACGGTGACCTCGACGTCGTGCTGCTCGATGAACTTCCGAAGGGGCGGCTCCCGATCGCGACGCAGGCCGCCCGCACCTCCGCGCAGCGGTCGGCGGCGTACGAGCTCGTCCGCGAGGAGGTCGCCGCGGGTCGCCAGGGGTTCGTCGTGTGCGCCGCGATCGACGAGGGCAACCGGACGCAGGTGAAGGCCGCCGAGGCCGAGGCGGAACGTCTCGCGACCGAGGTCTTCCCCGACCTGCACATCGAGCTCTTGCACGGACGCATGCGTCCGAAGGACAAGGACGCGATCATGGAGCGGTTCCGCGCCGGCGAAGCGCATCTGCTGATCTCGACGACGGTGATCGAGGTTGGTGTCGACGTGCCGAACGCGACCGTGATGCTGGTCGAGAACGCCGAGCGGTTCGGTCTTGCCCAGCTCCATCAGCTCCGTGGGCGTATCGGGCGCGGCGAGCACCCGGCCACGTGCGTGCTCTTCGACGAGTCCGACGAGGACAACGTCGAGGCCCGGGCTCGCATCGACGCGATGGTGCGCACGACCGACGGCTTCGAGCTCGCCGACGAGGACCTGCGGCTGCGCGGCGAAGGCACGCTGTTCGACGCGAAGCAGTCGGGCATGCCCGACCTGCGGCTCGCCCGGCTCGCCGAGGACATGGCCCTCGTCGCCCGCGCGAGGGCGCGCGCGTTCGCGGTGATCGACGATGACCCGCAGCTCGCACGCCACCCCGAGCTGCTCGACGAGCTCCGCCACCGGTTCGAGCGCTCGGTCGAGTGGCTGTTCCGCTCCTGAGCCCGGAGCCGCCGGAACCCGGCCCGATACCCTGAGCCGATGCGTATCGTCGCCGGCTCCGCGAAGGGGGTCAGGCTGGGGCCGGTCCCGCCGTCCGTGCGCCCCATCTCCGACCGTGCTCGTGAGGGGCTCTTCTCGAGCCTCGGGCCGGAGGCGCTCGAGGGTGCCGTCGTCCTCGACCTCTACGCGGGCACCGGCGCCGCCGGCATCGAGGCGCTCTCCCGGGGGTCCGAGCGGGCCCTGTTCGTCGACCGGGCGCCCGCGGCGGTGAGCGCGATCAAGCGGAACCTGGCTGCCACCAAGCTCTCGGATCGGGGCGAGGTCGTGCCGTCGAGCGTCGCCCGGTTCGTCGGCAGGGACGACGTGCCGGGGGCCCCGTACGACCTCGTGTTCTGCGATCCCCCGTACGACCTGGGCAGCCCGGAGGTGGACGATGTCCTGCGCGAACTCGCTGATGGATGGCTGCGAGATGAGACCTGGACGGTCGTGTTGACCCGGGGTCACAAGAGTTCCACGCCTGTCATTCCGCTACACTGGGCCGTCGCGAGGCAGCTGCGGTACGGCGACAGCCTCGTGATCCTGTTCCGGCCGGGGGGATCTGCCTGAGCGCTGGCCGAAGCGACCGGCCGAGACGACCGGCCAAACGACGACCGGGAGGTTCCATTGGGCCTGACCGCCCTGTGTCCGGGGACATTCGATCCCGTCACCAATGGCCATCTCGACATCATCGAGCGTGCGAGCCAGACGTTCGCGACCGTCGTGGTGGCGGTGCTCGAGAACCCCGCCAAACGACCGATGTTCCGCATCGACGAGCGCGTCGCGATGCTCGAGAAGGCGTGCGCCGGCATGGCCGGCGTCGAGGTCGAGGCGTTCGACGGTCTGCTCGTAGACTTCGCCCGCTCGCGCGGCGACGCCGTGATCGTGAAGGGCCTGCGGGCGGTCTCGGACTACGAGTTCGAGATCCAGATGGCGCAGATGAACCATCGCCTCGGCCGGGTCGAGACCCTCTTGATGCCGACGAACCCCTCGTGGTCGTTCCTGTCGTCCTCGCTCGTGAAGGAGGTCGCTCGGTTCGGCGGCGACATCGAGGGTCTGGTGCCCGACGAGGTCCGCACGCTGCTGCGGGAACGCCTCGAGAGCGAGCGGGGCGGTGCCTGATGGACATCACCGCCCGGCTGACGCATCTCGACGAGATGGTCCGTGAGGCAAAGGCGATGCCGTTGTCGTCGTCGGTGCTCGTGAACCGCGACGAGGTGCTCGACCTGATCGCGGAGATGCAGGAGGCCCTGCCCGACGAGATCAAGCAGGCGCGCTGGATCGTGAAGGACCGTGAGGACCTGCTGGCCAAGGCCAAGGCCGATGCCGAGGTCATCGTGGAGCAGGCCCGTGACGAGCAGTTGAAGATGGCTCGTCAGGAAGCCGTGGTCGCCCGGGCAGCCGAGGAGGCTGAGCACGCGTTGGCCGAGGCGAACGAGCAGGCGCGCTCGATGCGCCGCGAGGCAGAGGAGTACGTCGACGCCAAGCTGGCGCAGTTCGAGATCGCGCTGCGCCGCATCCTGGAGGAGTCTCAGTCGTCCTCGCGCGCGCTCGCGAAGACCCTGGACCAGGTGGAGGTCGGTCGCGAGAAGCTGCGGACGCCGGGCACCGTGGCCGAGCAGGCGCTCGGAGGGCCTGAGGACGACGACCGCGATGCCCGTTCCTCTCGTGCCGAGACCCCGCTGTACGACGAGGAGGAACGATGATCGCCGCGGTCGACGTCCGCGACCTGATCGGGCAGCCTGGGTCCTCGAGGCACCATGCCGTGGGTGACCCCCTCGTCGGCCTCGGCACCGAGCTCGCCCGCGTCCGCGAGGACGTGCCGGTCCGCGGCGACCTGCTGCTCGAGGCGCTGGTGGAGGGCATCCTCGTCTCGGGCACGATGCGGGGAACGCTCGCGTTGCGCTGCGCTCGCTGCCTCAAGGAGTTCGAGCGACCCTTCGCCGTCGAGGTGCATGAGATGTTCGTCGTCGATCCCGAGCCCGACACCGACGACTACCCGCTCGACCCCGAGGGTTCGCTCGAGCTCGACCAGATGCTCCGCGACGTGATCGGCGTCGAGTTGCCCTTCTCCCCGCTGTGCCGCCCCGAGTGCCAGGGCCTGTGCCCGGTGTGCGGGGGCGACCGCAACCTGGCCGAGTGCCCCGGCCACGCGGAGGTCGACCCGCGATGGTCGGCCCTCGACCAGCTCGCCCCCCTGCTCGACGAGAACTGAGACCTGACCGAACGATCGAAGGAGCGACCGATGGCGGTTCCCAAGAAGAAGCAGAGCAAGTCCCGCGGCGACAAGCGCGCCGCCAACTGGAAGGCGTCGGCACCCGCCTACGCCGAGTGTCCACGATGCAAGCAGCCCAAGCTCTCACATCGGGTCTGCGCGAACTGCGGCTACTACGCCGGTCGGCAGGCGATCGAGGTCGAGTAACCCGTCGTGGCCGGATCGCAGGCCGACGCCCGGGCCGGGGCCGGGGCGACGTCGCCGCTGGAATCGCTCGATGCCGCGCTGGGCGTGAGGTTCTCCGACCTCGCGCTGCGTGAGGCAGCGCTGACGCACCGCTCGTTCGCGTTCGAGCGCGGGCTGACGGTGACCAACGAGCGGCTGGAGTTCCTGGGGGACTCGGTGCTCGGCCTCGTGGTCACCGACATGGCCTACGCCGCGTACCCCGACATGCCAGAGGGCGCCCTCGCGAAGCTCCGCGCGGCGATCGTGAACATGTCCGCGCTCGCCGACGTGGCGCGTTCCCTGGGCCTCGGCGACGTGGTGCTGCTCGGCAAGGGCGAGGAACAGAGCGGGGGTCGCGACAAGTCCTCGATCTTGGCCGACGCCCTCGAGGCGGTCTTCGGCGCCGTGTACCTCGACCGTGGGCTCGCCGTCGCCACCGAGCTGATCGAGCGTCTGTTCCGACCACGCATGCAGGCCTACGTGCGAGGCGAGGGCGATCGCGACTACAAGACGATCCTGCAGGAGCTCGCCTCGCAGGCGCTTCGCTCGATGCCCGAGTACCGGCTCGAGGAGCGCGGACCGGACCATGAGAAGGAGTTCACGGCCACCGTGCACCTGGGCGGCGAGCCGATGGGAACCGGCATCGGCCGGTCCAAGAAGGAGGCCGAACAGCGAGCGGCCGCCCAGGCGTACGCACGCATCGCCGAGCGCCTGGCGCCGGACTCGGGCGGCCTCGTGAGGGGGGACCAGGGTGGAGCTGCCTGAAGTCGAAGTGATGCGCCGCGACCTCGAGAAGGACGTCGTGGGGCTGCGCATCAAGGAGGTCGAGGTCAAGGGCTCGAAGAACGCGATGCGCGTGATCCGACGTCACAAGACGCGGAAGGACTTCACCTCGCGCCTGGTCGGCCGCAGGATCACGAAGGTCGAGCGGCGGGGCAAGTACATCCTGATGACCCTCGACTCGGGTGACGTGTTGGTCGTGCACTTCGGCATGAGCGGGCAGTTCCACCGGGGCACGGGGCGCGTCGCGATGCCTCCCCACACGCACGTCGTGCTGACGTTCCAGCAGCGCGGCGACCTGCGCTACGTCGACCCGCGCACGTTCGGTGAGATGTTCGTGACGGGTGCCGACGACCTCGGCAAGGTCAAGGAGCTGCAGCACCTCGCGATCGACCCCCTCGACCAGGTGTTCACCTGGCCGACGTTCCAGTTCCTGCTCGCCGATCGCGCCTCGAAGATGAAGCAGCTCCTGATGGACCAGAAGTTCATCTCGGGCCTCGGCAACATCTACTCCGACGAGGTGCTGTTCCACGCGGGCATCCGCTACGACCGTATGAGCGACGCGTTGTCCTCGCAGGAGGTGCGGCGGCTCTACCGCGCGATCCAGGAGGTGTTGCAGGAGGCGATCAAGCTCCGGGGCACGACCCTGGACGACGAGGCGTACGTCGACCTCTTCGGGAACCCGGGCGAGTACGGGCCCGAGCTCAAGGTGTACGGGCGGCTCGGGCTTCCGTGTCGCCGGTGCCGCACGCCGATCGAGAGCGTGAAGATCTCGCAGCGGAGCTCGTTCTACTGCCCTCAGTGCCAGAGCTGAACGGCGACCTTCACACGAGCTCGGCGCCCGACTCGCGCATGCGCGCCAGGGCCGTGGCTCCGTCGCCGGGCCGGAGCTCGACGGGGCGCACGGCGTCGGTCAGCACCTCGACCGGATAGCCGAGCATCCTGGCGTCGAGCACGGTCTCGACCACGCAGTAGTCGGTGGCGAGCCCACAGATCACGAGTCGCTCGATGCCGTTGGCCACGAGCATCTCGTGCAGCAGCGTGTCCCCTCGCTCGCCTGAGAGGGGGTCTCGCACGCTGAAGCCGGAGTAGCCGTCGCGGCCGTCGTGGCCCTTGCGCACGACCTCGTGGTCCGCGACCAGCAGGTCCGGATGGAACGCGGCACCGGGCGTGTCCTCCACGCAGTGCACCGGCCAGATCCCCCCGTCGCGTTGGAAGTGCGGCGTGTGCTCGGGATGCCAGTCCTGCGTGTAGACGACGAGGGCCCCCGCCGCTCGTGCGCGTTCGACCTCGGCGTTCACGGTCGGTACGATCTGCTCCCCGTCGGCGACGTACAGACTGCCGGACGGGTCGGCGAAGTCGTTCTGGACGTCGACGACGAGCAGGGCGGTGTGGGCGTCGTAGGTTGCCATGGGCGCTCAATGTACCGAACGCGCGGACGGTCAATCGGCTGTCGCCGATGGCACGATGGCGGTGTGCGAAGGGTTCACGTCGAGGTTCGGGGAAGGGTTCAAGGCGTCTTCTTCCGGTCGACGTGCGTCGAGCGGGCACGGGCGCTCGGCATCGGCGGGTGGGTCCGCAACACCCTCGACGGCCGGGTCGAGGCGGAGTTCGAGGGCGAGCCCGATGCGGTCGACGCGATCGTCGCCTGGTGCTCGGAAGGCCCGCCGTTCGCCCACGTCGACGGGGTCGATGTCCGGCAGGAGCGGCCGACCGGCGAGCGGGATTTCCGGGTGGTCCGGTAGCTTGCGCCGGTCAGAATCACATCCCTGTTAGCATCCGCCCACATGTTCCTCCGGTCGATCTCGATCCGCGGGTTCAAGTCGTTCGCGGACAAGACGGTGCTCGAGTTCATCCCGGGCGTGTCGGTCATCGTCGGGCCCAACGGCTCGGGCAAGTCCAACCTGGTCGACGCGATCAGCTGGGTGCTCGGTGAGCAGGGAGCCCGGTCGCTACGAGGCGGGCACATGGCCGACGTGATCTTCGCGGGTACGCCCTCGCGCCCCGCGCTCGGCATGGCAGAGGTCAAGCTCGTGATCGACAACGAGGCGGGCAAGATCCCGGTGCCGATGAGCGAGATCGAGGTGGCGCGCACGATCTTCCGGTCGGGGGAGTCGGAGTACCGCATCAACGGTCAGGTCGTGCGACTGCTCGATGTGCAAGAGTTGCTCGCCGAGACCGGTATCGGGCGGGCGTTGCACACCGTCGTCGGGCAGGGCCAGCTCGAGGAGGTGCTCCTCGCCAAGCCCGAGGACCGCCGCAAGTACATCGAGGAAGCCGCGGGCGTCGCGAAGCACCGCCGCCGCAAGGAGCGCGCCGAGCGAAAACTTGCGAACCTCGACCAGGACCTGTTGCGCCTCGCCGACGTATTCTCCGAGCTGCGCCGGCAGCTGAAGCCGCTGCAGCAGCAGGCCGAGATGGCGAAGAGGCACGAGAGCCTCACCGCCGAGGCCGAGCGGCTCTCGCGCACCCTCGCGGTTGCGCGCCTCCGCGCCCTGCTGCGGGAGAAGGAACGCCGCGCCGAGGGGTGGCAGCGAGGTCTCGACGAGCGCACTGCCGCGCGCGAGCGGCTCGACGCTCTCGACGGCGAGGTGCTCGCAGCCGCCGACGCCCGTGCCGCCGCGTCGGTCGCGCTCGCCGAGGCCGAGGTCGGCTTCCGCAGCACCGCCGAGGACCGGCGCCGCGCGGAGCAGGCCTTCCGCGAGGCAGTGGCGCGGGAGGGCGCCGCCCACGAGCAGCTCGCGTCGCACGCCTCGCGCGCCGCGAGGATCGACGCCGCCGACACCGAGATCGCCCGCATCGAGGCCGAGCTGACCAGGGTCGTCGCCGAGCTCGAGGACCGCGAGCGCGATCTCGAGGCCGCCGAGCACGCGTTCCGGGCGGCCGAACAGGAACGCCACCGCATCGAGGAGCTCCGGCGCCGGGTCGGTGAGGAGGCGGCCGGTCGTCGCGCCGAGGTTGAGGCGCTCGAGCGCTCGCTCGCGTCGAGCGAACGCGAACGCGAGCGGCTGGCCGAGTCGCTGACGTCGGTGCGCGACCGTATCGCCGAGGTCGATGCCGAACGCGCTGGGCTCGAGGCCGAGATCGAGTCGTTCGACGACCAGTCCGCGCCCATGAGCGAGAAGCGCGCGGCTCTGGAGGCCGAGCGCCGAGGCCTGATCGACAAGATCGAGGAGCTCGACGACGTGCGGCGCCGGCACGAGGCGCGCCGCGATCTGCTCGAGGCCCGACGTCAGGACATCGAGGAAACGGCGGGGTCCCGCTTCCTGAAGGGGCACAAGGGCCGCGCGATCGGGTTGCTGAAGGACCTGGTCAGGGTCGAGTCGGGGCTCGAGCGTGCGCTGGTCGCAGCGCTCGGGCCGCTCGCCGATGCCGTCGTGTACGACGACGGCGAGCGTGCGCTTGCCGACGCTCCCGAGGGCGACGGCGCGATCCTCGCGATCGCGTCGGGCGGGCCCGTGCCGATGGGCCTGGCCGGCGAGCGCAAGCTGCTCGCCGCGGTCGTGGCCGAGCCGGCTGCCCGGGGCATCGTCAGCACGGTGCTCCGCGACGTCTACCTCGCCGAGACGGTCCACGAGGCGTCGGAGAAGCAGGGCCGCCACGCCTCCGCGTCGTTCGTGACCCCCGAAGGCGTCCTCGTCGGTCCCGCTGTGATCCACACGGCCAAGGAGGCCGACGGCCGCGCCCGCGAGATCAGGGCCGAGCTCCAGGTCGTCGTGCACGACCTGTCGGCCACCACGAACGCGCTCGGGCCGAAGCGTCAACGACTCGACGAGATCGGCGGTGAGGTCGACTTCCTGCGGCAGCAGATCGAGGCCGCCGACGCGGAGATCACCGCGGTCGCCGAGCGTCTCGCCGGCCTCGAGCGTGACCTCAGCGGCATGCGCAAGGAGGAGGAGCTGCTCGACCAGCGCCTGACGGCGCTCGACGAGACCGTCGCGGTGGCCCGTGAGCGCCTGATGTCGCTCGGGCCGGCGGCCGCCGAGCCCGTGCCCGAGTTGCCGCCGATGCCGCAGCCGCCGGTCTCCGCCCGGGTGGCGGTGGAGACGCTGCGCCGCGACCGCTCGGCCCACGACGTGCGGCTGGCGGCGCTGCGGACCGAGCGCAACGAGCTCGCCGCCGACGACCCGGTAGCGATGAGGGCCGCGCTCGAGGCCGCCGAGGCCGCTCGTCAGACCGCGGAAGCAGAGGTGGCTCGCGCCGAGGCCGCCGCGCTCGGGGCCGCAGGCGCGCGCGACACTGCCGCGGCCGCCGAGCGCGAGTTCGCCGAGCGTGAGGCCACCGTCAACAAGGCGTGGCGCGACGCGTCGAACGAGCTCGAGCGCCTGCGCGGGGCCTACGAGGGCGACGACCGCACGCGGGGCGACATCGAGCGACGCATCCGCGAGGCGGAGCGTCTGATCCGTGAGGGACACCAGGCCGATCCCGAGGCGCTCCTCACCGAGCTGGGCGACGACGATTCGATCGAGGCGCTCGAGAAGCGATCCGAGCTCGTGCAGCGCCGGCTCGCCCTGCTGGGCCGCGTGAACCTGCTCGCGACCGGCGAGTTCGAGGCGCTGCAGGAGCGGTACGACTTCATGGGTCGCGAGCTCGACGACGTGAGGAAGGCGCGCCGCGACCTGCTCGAGGTGATCGCCCAGGTCGATCGCGAGATCACCGAGACCTTCGCCGTGGCCTACCAGGACGTCGCGACGCAGTTCGAGCGCCTGATCAAGGATCTCTTCCCGGGCGGCGAGGGCCGCCTGGTGCTCACCGATCCCGCAGAGCCGCTCACGAGCGGTATCGAGATCGAGGCGAGCCCCGGCCGCAAGCGGGTCAAGCGCATCTCGCTGCTGTCGGGCGGGGAGCGCTCGCTCACGGCCATGGCGTTCCTCTTCGCGATCTTCACCGCGCGCCCCTCGCCGTTCTACCTGATGGACGAGGTCGAGCCCGCGCTCGACGATGTGAACCTTCACCGGTTCCTGCGGCTCGTCGAGGGCTTCGCCAGGGAGTCGCAGGTGCTGATCGTCACGCACCAGAAGCGCACGATGGAGATCGCCGCGATGATGTACGGCATCTCGCTCAACAAGGACGGCACCACGAAGGTGGTCGCCCAGCAGCTCGACCACCCGACGCCGCTCGAGACCGACGCCCGGCTCGAGGGTGAACGGGAAGCCGCGGCCGTCGCGTTTGCCCCCCAGACCTCCGCCGACGACGAGCCGGTGATCGAGGTGCCAGAGGGCGAGCCGGTCGGCTAGCCTCGCGACAGTGGAGTTCTACATCCTCGTCTTCGGGGTGCTCGCGATCGTCGCGGTCGTCGCCTTCTTCACGATCCGTTCCTCCAGGAGCGCACGCCTGCGCCGGCTGGAGCGCGACACGCACACGGGGAAGGGCCACGTCCGCGAGCCCACCCGCATGCATCCGGCGAAGCAGCGACACGAACCCGTGCGCCACGAGGCCGGGGCGTCGGGCGGCGTCTTCCACCGGGAGGGGCTCGGCGCCAAGGTCAAGGCGCTCTTCAAAGGCGGCGCGGGCGACGATGCCTGGGGCCAGCTCGAGGATCTCCTGATCAAGGCGGACGTCGGGCCGCGGGGTTCGGCCGACCTGGTCGGGCGCGTCAGAGCCGACTTCGCAGGCGGCGCCGATCCGGTTGCCTTGCTGCGGCAGGAGATCGTCGACGTGCTCGGGCCCGACGGTTCCTTGCGCCTGCCCCAAGGCCGGCCGGGCGTCGTGATGGTGGTCGGCGTGAACGGCGCCGGCAAGACGACCACGATCGGCAAGCTCGCGAAGCGGCTCGCCGGCGAAGGCAAGCAGGTGAGCCTCGCAGCCGCCGACACGTACCGCGCGGCGGCGGGGGAGCAGCTCGAAGTCTGGGCGACGCGGGCCGGTGCCCAGCTCGTGAGCCAGGAGCGCGGCGCCGATCCCGGGGCGGTGGCGTTCGACGCCGTGAGTTCGGCGATCGCCCGCGGTGCCGACGTGCTGATCGTCGACACCGCCGGCAGGCTTCACACGAAGACCCCGCTGATGGACGAGCTCGGCAAGGTCAAGCGCGTGATCGAGAAGGCCGGGGCGCAGGTCGACGAGACCCTGCTCGTGCTCGACGCCCAGACGGGGCAGAACGGCATCGCGCAGGCCCGGGCGTTCACCGACGCCGTCGAGGTGACCGGGGTGGTGCTCACGAAGACCGACGGCTCGGCGAAGGGCGGCATCGTGCTGGCCGTTCGTGAGGAACTCGGCCTGCCGGTCCGCTTCGTCGGCGTCGGCGAGGGAGCCGACGACCTGCGTCCGTTCGACGCGAACGCCTTCGCCGAGCGTCTGCTGTCCGGCTGACCTCACACAGGAGAGCGGAGGGGATCGCGTTGACCGATGTCCGCATCCTCATCGTGGAGGACCACCCCACGATGCGTGAGGCGATGCGCCTCGTGCTCGAGGGCGAGGGTTTCTCGATCGAGGAGGCGGCCGACGGTCAGCGCGCGCTCGAGATGGTGCGCGCCGACCCGCCCGATCTGATGTTCCTGGACATGAACATCCCGGGGTCGAGCGGTGCCGAGGTCCTGTCCGCGGTCCGTGCCGATCCGGTCACCGCGGGGGTGCGCGTGATCATCGTGACGGCCGACGGCGAGGAGGGGCGCGAACGCGCGATGGCGCTGGGCGCCGACGAGTACTTCACGAAGCCGTTCAGCCCCATCACCTTGCTGCGGACGGTCGAACGAGTGCTCAGCGCCCCGCCGCACGCACCGGAAGCGTGACCCGGAACGTAGTACCCCCGCCGGGCGTCGGCTCGGCGGCGACCTCGCCGTCGAGGGCATCGACGAGGCGTCTCGCGATCGCGAGTCCGAGGCCTGAACCCTCCGCGGAACGAGCGCCTTCGGCCGTGCGGTAGAAAGGCTCGAACACACGCTCGCGCTCGAGGGCCTCGATGCCGATGCCGTGATCGATCACGGCGATGCCGATCTCATCGCCCGCGACGGGATCGACCTCCACGGCGACCAGCGAGGCCTCTTCGGAGTACTTCAGGGCGTTGGTGAGCAGGTTCGTGAGCACCTGCCCGAGCCGCAAGGCGTCGGTCTCGATCGTCGGCGGCGTCTCGGTGGAGACGCGCAGCTCGACGCGTTCGCCGCCTGGGATCTCCCTGACGAGCTGCTCGAGGGCGGGCACGAGCACGATCGGCTCTGGGTGCACGGCGAGCGACGCGTCGACGAGGCTCTCCATCGTGACGAGGTCGTCGGCCAGGCGGATCAGCCGGTCGGTCTGGGCGGCGATCACCTGCAGGAACTCATCGATCTCATCCTCGGTCAGCTCGTCACGTCTGCGTTGCAGCATGTCCACGAACCCGCGGATCGCGGCGAGCGGACTTCGCATCTCGTGGCTGGTCACCGCGACCAGACTCACGTCACGCAGATCGGACTCCGGCATGCAACCCCCCAGTAGAATCCTAGTCGCCTCCCCGCCTCCGGGCAGGCCGCGCCACGATCCCGCAGACGACACGACGAGGTCCGATGTTCGACACGCTGACCGAACGGCTCGACGGCACGTTCAAGAAGCTACGGTCGCGAGGCAAGCTCCACCCGAAGCAGGTCGATAACGCTCTGGCCGACATGCGCACGGCCCTGCTCGAGGCAGACGTCGCCGTCGAGGTGGCCGACGACTTCCTCGAGCGGGTGCGAGCGCGCGCGCTCTCCGAAGAGGTGATGAAGAGCCTCACGCCGGGTCAGCAGGTGGTGAAGGTGGTGAACGAGGAGCTCACCGTCACCCTCGGCGGTGAGCACCGCCCGTTCGAGCTCGGCGGTGCCCGGCCGGCCGTGATCATGATGGCCGGCGTGCAGGGCTCCGGGAAGACGACCGGCTGCGCGAAGCTCGCGAGGCACCTCAAAGGCAAGGGCAAGCGCCCCTTGCTGATCGCGGCCGACCTCGAACGGCCCGCGGCCGTCGAGCAGCTGCGTCTGCTCGGGCGCGAGATCGGTGTGCCGGTCTGGTCCGAGGGCAAGGATCCCGTGAAGGTGGCGAAGCAGGGTCTGAAGGAGGCCGATCGCCAGGACGCCGACGTCGTGATCATCGACACCGCGGGCCGGCTGCACGTCGACCCCGAGATGATGCGACAGGCACGCAGGATCAAGGACGTCACGAAGCCGCAGCACGTGCTGATGGCTGCCGACGCGATGACCGGCCAGGACGCCGTCGTGCAAGCGCGGGAGTTCATGCGGGAGGTCGACACCACCGGCTTCGTGCTCACGAAGCTCGACGGCGACGCGCGCGGCGGCGCCGCGCTGTCGATCACCGCCGTCACCGGCCGCCCCGTGTACTTCGTCGGCACGGGTGAGAAACCCGACGACCTGGAGGCCTTCTACCCCGACCGCATGGCGGGCCGCATCCTCGGCATGGGTGACGTGCTGACCCTGATCGACAAGGCGCAGGAGAAGCTCGACACGGCCGAGGCGCAGAAGGCGGCCGAGAACATGTTGAAGGGACAGTTCACGTTCGAGGACTTCCTCGACCAGCTGCGGCAGGTGCAGAAGCTCGGCTCGATGGGCGACCTGCTGAAGATGCTGCCGGGGGTGCCGGGCGGCAAGAACGCGATGAAGGAGATGGCCAGCGCGATCGACGAGGGCGAGCTGAATCGCGCCGAGGCGATGATCCTGTCGATGACGCCGGCCGAGCGCCGCGAACCCGGTATCATCTCCGGGTCGCGCCGCCTGCGGATCGCGAACGGATCCGGGGTCACGACCGCCGACGTCAACTCGCTGCTCAAGGATTTCGAGAGCGCGAGGAAGATGATGCGCACGATGATGGGCGGCAAGCGCATCCCCGGCATGATGAAGATGCCTTCGGCGAAGCTGCCGAAGCGATAGGTGAACGAGGACTGGGAACGAGACATGGCGACACGCATCCGACTGCGGCGCATGGGGGCGAACAAGCGCCCGTTCTACCGCGTCGTGGTGGCCGATCAGCGCTCCCCGCGCGACGGCCGCTTCATCGAGAACATCGGCAAGTACCATCCGCTCGAGGACCCGAGCCTGATCGAGATCGACGCCGACCGCGCCCTGCACTGGCTGCGGGTCGGCGCCCAGCCGAGCGACCAGGTCCGCAACCTCATGGTGAAGGTGGGCATCTGGGACACGTTCGTCGCCGAGCGTCCGAGCGCGGCCGGCCAGGTCAAGGTGCGCGAGTCGAAGCCCGACGAGCCCAGGCTCTCGAAGAAGGCGGCGGCCAAGGCCGCCGCCGCGGCAGAGGAGGCAGCGGTCCCGCCTTCGGCAGTCGAGGCAACGCCCGCCGAGGTCGAGGCGCCGGCAGAGGCGGCCGCCGAGGCCGAGGCCGGGGACGTGTCCACCGAGGCCGAAGCTTCCGCAGAGGAGTGACGCCCGGCCGTGCGGGACCTCGTCGACTTCCTGGTGCGGGAACTCGTCGATGACCCCGATGCCGTCGAGGTGACCGAGTCCGAGGACGAACGCGGCCCGCGTTACACGGTGCGCGTGGCGCCCGACGACATGGGCAAGGTCATCGGCAAAGGCGGTCGCACCGCGAAGGCGATCCGCGCGGTCGTCCGCGCGGCCGCGACGCGTCAGGGCACGAGCGCCTACGTCGATATCGCCGACTGAGGTGCACGAGCCGACCGTCGCCGTCGGTCACGTCACGAAGGCCCACGGCATCCGGGGCGAGGTGGCGGTCGAGGTGCGCTCTGACAACCCCGAGCGGTTCGTCGACGGTGCGACGCTGTTCACCGAGGACGGTCGCTCGCTGACGATCGAGCGTGCGCAGCCGCACGGCGCACGGATGCTCGTGAAGTTCTCGGGCATCGACGACCGTTCCGCCGGGGAATCGCTGCGCGGTCACGTGCTCGTGGTGCCGGAGTCGTGGCTCCCGGAACTGCCCGAGGGGGAGTACTGGCCGTTCCAGCTCGAGGGATGCCTCGTCGTGACCGAGTCTGGGCGCGAGCTCGGCTCGGTGTCTGGCGTGATCCCCAACCCCGCGAACGACCTCTGGGTCGCGATCGGCGCGGACGGGCAGGAGACCTTGGTGCCGGCGATCCGCGACGTGATCGTATCGGTCGACGTCACCACGAGACGCATCGTGGTGCGTGACGTGCCTGGCCTCACCGCTCCCGAAGAGTGAGCCCCGATCGGCGGAGGCGCGGTAGCCTCCGGCCGTGCGGATCGACGTCATCACGATCTTCCCCGAGCTGGTGCGCGCCCCCCTCGGCCAGAGCTTGCTCGGCAAGGCGATCGAGGCGGGGGTGCTCGACGTGTTCGTGCACGACCTGCGCGACTGGACCGACGACCCGCATCACACCGTCGACGACGCGCCGTTCGGCGGCGGGCCCGGCATGGTGATGAAGCCGGACGTCTGGTTCCGAGCCGTCGAGGCGCTCGATCCCGACCGCGGCCGCGCGCTGCTGCTCTCGCCCGCCGGACGCCGGCTCGAGCAGGGCTTCGTGAGGGAGCTGGCGGCCGAGTCGCACCTCACGTTGCTGTGCGGACGGTACGAGGGAGTGGACGAGCGTGTCGTCGAGGGCCTGCCGGCGGAAGAGGTCTCGATCGGGGACTACGTGCTCTCGGGCGGCGAGCTGCCGGCGCTCGTCGTGATCGAGGCGGTCACGCGACTCGTGCCCGGGGTGATCGGCCGGCGGGAGTCGTACGAGCAGGACTCGTTCGCGGATCCGGGCAGGCTCGATCACCCGCACTACACCCGCCCCAGGGAATTCCGCGGCATGTCGGTGCCCGATGTCCTGGTCGGGGGGGACCACGGCGAGATCGAGCGGTGGCGGCGAGAGGCGGCCGAGGCCAAGACCCGTCGGAACCGGCCCGACCTGGCCGGCGGTCGCGGTTCCTGATCGACCCCGCTCCGTCGCCGGAACGTCACATCGGGCACGGCGGTCGGGCGGAGGCCCGCTGGTACACTCGTCGGCCGTTGCCATGAACAAGACCGATCTCATCGAGCAGTCCTACCTGCGCAGCGACATCCCGGAGTTCCGCCCCGGCGACACCGTGAAGGTGCACGTTCGGGTGGTCGAGGGCAGTCGAGAGCGCGTGCAGGTCTTCCAGGGCGTGGTGATCGGGCGCCAGAACGGCGGGCTGCGCGAGACCTTCACCGTGCGGAAGATATCCTTCGGCGTCGGCGTGGAGCGCACGTTCCCCGTGCACTCGCCGTCGATCGCGAAGCTCGAGATCGTGAGCCGCGGCCATGTGCGGAGGGCGAAGCTCTACTATCTGCGTGAGCTGCGGGGCAAGAAGGCCCGCATCAAAGAGCGGCGGATCGACGATGCGAAGCTCGCGGCGATCGAGGCTGCAGCCCTCACGGCGGCCGAGGAGGCGGACGTGACGGCCGACGAGGTCGAGGAAACCTCGGGCGAGGCGATCGAGGCTCGCGTCGAGGCGTCCGAGGTCGACGGGGTCGAGGTGGCGGACGAGGGCGAGGAGCCCGAAGCGTCCGCCGAGCCCGAAGCCGCCGAGCCCGGGGCGAGCCTCGACGAGGCGGAGCTCGTCGACGAGGAGAAGGCCGAGGCCTGATCCGTGGCCGATGGGCCCACCGGCGTCGCCGAGCCCACCGCCTCACCATCCGAAGCGCAGCGACGCAGCCGCTGGCGTGAGCTTCCCGTGCTCGTGGGCGCCGCGGTGCTGCTCGCGATCGCGATCAAGCTCATCGTCGTGCAGGCGTTCTCGATCCCGTCGGCGTCGATGGTGCCGACGCTGATCGGAGGAGATCGGATCCTGGTCTGCCGCATCTGTCTGCGTTTCGACGACGTCGATCGCGGCGACGTGATCGTCTTCGAGGGTCCCGACGCAGCGACCCCCGATCGCGGGCTCGTCGGCGGAGCCCTGCACTGGCTCGGCGAGACCCTCGGCGTGGCGAACCCCCCGCACGAGGATTTCGTGAAGCGGGTGGCGGGTCTTCCCGGCGACACGGTCGAGATCGACCGCTCCGGCGCCCTCTACGTGAACGGTCGGCCGGTGGAGGAGCCGTATCTGAACCGACCGGTTCCCAGGCAGGATTTCCCACCCACGACGGTGCCCGATGGCATGCTATTCGTCCTCGGCGACAATCGGGGCAATTCGGGTGACTCGCGATGCGACCCGCCTGGATGCACCGGCCTCGTGCCGGAGGACCGGGTGATCGGGGTGGCGTTCCTGCGGGTCTGGCCCCCGGCCAGGATCGGAGTCGTGCGGTGACGATGGATCGGTACGAGCGGCTGCTCGCGGCGCAGGGGTTCACGCGGGTCGCGGGCGCCGACGAGGCAGGCCGGGGGGCCCTCGCGGGGCCCCTCGTGGCCGCCGCCGTGATCCTGCCCGACGGCTTCGACATCGACGGCATCAACGACTCGAAGCTGTTGAGCGAGCCGCAGCGCGAGGCGGCGTACGAGCGCATCGTCGCCTCCGCCGCCTGGATCGCTTGCAAGGCCGAACCGGCGGCGATCGACGCGCGCGGGCTACACCGGACAAACATCTTCCTGCTGCGCCGCGCCGCGAAGGCGCTTGAGCCCGACTACGTGCTCACCGACGGGTTCCCGGTGCCCCGCATCCCGTGCCCCTCGATCGGGGTCAAGAAGGGCGACGCCGTGAGCGCGAGCGTCGCGGCGGCATCGATCGTCGCCAAGGTGACGAGGGATCGCATCATGCGTCGGCTGCACCGGCGCTTCCCCGACTTCGGGTTCGACCACAACAAGGGCTACGGCACACCTGATCACCTCGGGGCGCTCGAGCGCCACGGGCCGACCCCGGTGCACCGACTGTCGTTCGCGCCATGCTCCCAGCCGTCCTTGTTCGCGCCCGATCCGGCCGCCGAGCCCGCCGAGGGACGGGATGAGGCTCATGCCCGGGCGTGAGAAGCTGAACCCATGATGAGCGACGACGACATCGAGCGGTTCGAAGAGGAGCGCGAGCTCGAGCTCTATCGCGAGTACCGCGACGTCCTCCCGATGTTCACCTACGTGATCGAGACGGAGCGTCGCTTCTACCTCGCGAACCAGGTGCATCTGACGCCCCTCGACGAAGGGTGGGTGCAGATCGACCTGACCGACGCTTGGGTATGGGACATGTTCCGCCCGGCCCGCTTCGTCGCCAGCGTGCGGGTCATGACCCGGCGCGACGTGAACGTCGAGGAGCTCGCCAAGCGCGACGAACCCACGACGATCCCCGACACCCCAACCGCTCCGTAGACCGGCGACCGCGGCTAAGGGCCCCGCACGCTCGCCGTGTCACACCCCCAGCGTAACGTCCTTGGCATGTTCGACGCGCGCTCGAGCCTCGGCGCCCGCGGCGAGCGGTTCACGCTCGATCTCTACCGGCAGCGCGGGTTCACGCTCGTCGCCGCGAACTGGCGATGCAGCCTCGGCGAGATCGACCTCGTGCTCAGGCGCGGCGACCTGCTCGTGTTCTGCGAGGTGAAGACGCGCCGCGGATCCCGGCGCGGGGCGGGGTTCGAGGCGGTCGACCAGCGGAAGCAGCGCAAGGTGCGGGCCCTCGCCGAGGTCTTCCTGCTGACCCACGGCCTGGGGCCGGTCTCGGTACGGTTCGACGTGGCGAGCGTGGCGGCCGGCCCGGGAACGCCCGGCCACCCGATGCACGTCGAGCTCTTCGAGGACGCGTTCTGAGCGCGGTGTCTCGGAGCACGCTCGGCATGCCTGCCGAGGCGTGCGCTCGGCTTCCCTCGCACTAGGCCGAAGGTACAAGCCGCCGTCTCCGTCGACGGTGCCGTTCGGCGGTGGCGTGCCCGGCGTGGCTCGCCCTACCATCGGCGGCATCATGACGACCGGGCCGCACCAGTCCGACGAGGCCAGGCCGCGACGGCGGCCGTGGGACAACACCGGCCTGCGCCACGGTATGGAGGGCCGGCCGATCGAGGGTGTCGACGGGCTCGCGCTCCAATCGTCGATCGTGGCCCGCGCCCCGGAGCCGGCACGGCGGTGGCTGCGCCCGTCGCGCTGAACGACCCTCCGGCAGGCGCGGCTACTCGAGATCCATCGCTCGACGCACGTCGGGTGATAGCCGACGCAGCGCGTCGAGCATGCGATCGACGTCGGCCTCGGTCGACAGATAGTTCACGATGCCGGCACGAAGGAACGTGCGTCCCCGCAGCGTCGTCACGCTCACCCACGCGTCGCCGCTGACCTCGAGCGCTCGCTGCAGGCCCGCCTGGTAGGCGTCGAGCACCTCGGGCGGCCGGTCGTCGTGTCCGGGCGGCAGGTGCCGGAAGCAGACGACGCTCAGCTCCGGCTGGGCCGGCACGGCCTCGAGGTCGGGCTCCTGGCGGCATCGGGCCGCCAGGTAGGCGGCGAGGTCGTCGTTCTGCTGGATCAGGGAGCCCAGCCCGTCCGTGCCGAGCTGCTTCCAGCTCATCCAGAGCTTCAGCCCGCGGAATCGGCGCGTGCCCTCGAGCGAGTACTGGTACCAGTTCAGCGGCTCGTCCTCTGGACGGCTCGACGCGTAGTACTCGGGCGCCTGGTGGAACGTGCGCAGCAGGTCCTCACGCCGGCGCACCACGAGCGCTCCGATGTCGTAGGCCTGGAAGAACCACTTGTGCGGGTCGACCGTGACGGTGTCGGCTCGCTCGAGCCCGGGCACCCGATGTGCATCTCGCCGTGAGAGCCGCGCGGCCCCGCCGTAGGCGGCGTCGACGTGCAGCCAGACGCCCTCTCGCTCGGCGACGTCGGCGAGCGCCGGCACGTCGTCCACCGATCCGGTGTTCGTCGAGCCGGCGACGGCCGCGATCGCGAGCGGCGTCAGGCCGGCGCCTCGGTCTCGCTCGATCGCGGCGGCAACCGGTTCCGCCAACATCCGAAAGCGGTCATCGCTCTCGACGATCACGAGCGTCTCGTCGGGGAAGCCGAGCACGCCGAGCGCCCGGGCGATCGAGAAGTGCGTCTGATCACTCGCGTACACCCGCACGCCTTCGAGGTCGCCGCCCCGCGGGGCTCCGGCGGAGCCACGGAGCTTGGTAAGCCAGACGTCACGGGCGACCGTCATGGCCATGACGTTGGCCATCACGCCGCCGCTCGTGAGCACCCCCCATCCGTCGGCGCCGAAACCGATCAGGTCGCGGAGCCAGGTGGTGACCTCCTCCTCGACGAACGTGCCGATCGGGCCGGCGTGCCAGACGTCGACGCCCTGATGGATCCACTGCGAAAGCATCTCGCCGGCGATCGAGCTCGGCAGCGGCGGCGGCGTGAAGTAGCTGAACGAGCCCGGGTGCTGGGCGTTGTAGGTGGCAGGTGCGACGCGCGCACGGAACTCGGCGAGCACGTCGACCCAGGGACTGGGTGACATCGGTGCCGGCGCGGCACGGTTCGTCGGCCCGAAGAAGTCGCGCCGCGCTTCGGGATACGTGCGCGCGTGCATCGGGCGGCGCAGCGCCTCGCCGTAGAGCCAATCGAGGGCCTCGCGCCACGTCTGCGCCCCGAGGGCCTCCAGCGCCGCGCGTGCCCGAGGCTCGTCGGCGAAGCCGATCAGCTCGGGCTCCGGGCTCCAGTCGAAGCGGTCGGACACGGCGGCGAGGCTAGCAGGGGACCCCGGGACCTGGGCACGGCGGTGACGAACGTCACCGACACCGGAGGATGCTCGCCGTAGCGTGCCGTCGCATGTACGGACGGGTGCTCGGGGTGACCGTGCTCGGGGTCGGAGGGCACCTCGTGACGGTCGAAGCCCATGTCGGACGCGGCCTGCCGTCCCTCACGCTCACCGGGCTGCCCGGCGCCGCCGTGCGCGACGCGTGCGAACGCATCCGCCCGGCGGTCGAGAGCCAGGGACTCGAGTGGCCGCTGCGACGCGTGGTGGTCAACCTCGCGCCGGGGACCGTTCGCAAGGAAGGGCCGGGCCTCGATCTCCCCGTCGCGGCCGGTGTCTTGGCCGCCACGGCTCAGATCCCGGCCACCGCGCTCGGGCGATACGCGCTCGCGGGTGAGCTGTCGCTGAAGGGCGAGCTGATGCCGACCCCCGGTGTGCTGTCGGTCGCCATCGCGGCGGCGCGAGCGGGCCTCGAGGGCGTGATCGTGCCGCGCGCGAACGCGCTCGAGGCCACGCAGGTCGATCGGCTCCGGGTCGTGTCGGCGGTCACGCTCAGCGAGGTCGCGGGCTTCCTCAGGGGAACGTGGCAGCCGCCAGCGATCGACGAGGAGGCGCTCGAAAGCGACGGGCCCGTCGAGGTCGACTTCAGCGATGTCCGCGGGCAGATCCAGGCCCGGCGGGCCCTCGAGGTCGCAGCGGCCGGCGGTCACAACGTGCTGTTGGTCGGCTCACCGGGGGCAGGCAAGACGATGCTGGCACGCCGCATGACCACGATCCTGCCGAGACTCGCGCGCGACGAATCGCTCGAGGCGACGCAGCTGCACTCGGTCGCCGGACTACTCGCCGGGCGCGGGGTGTTGCGGTCGCGTCCGTTCAGGGCGCCGCACCACTCGATCTCGATGACCGGCTTGCTCGGAGGGGGCACGACGTACCTGCGACCGGGGGAGGCCTCGCTCGCTCACCACGGCGTGCTCTTCCTCGACGAGCTCACGGAGTTCCGGCGCGATGCGATCGAGGGCCTGCGTCAGCCACTCGAGGACGGCCGCGTCGTCGTCACCCGGGCCGTCGGGTCGGTCGAGTTCCCCGCGAGGTTCACGATGGTCGCCGCCGCGAACCCGTGCCCCTGCGGGTTCGAGGGGGATCCGCGACGTCACTGCCGGTGCCGGCAGGATCGGGTCGATCAGTACCGGCAGAAGCTCTCCGGCCCGTTGCTCGACCGGATCGACCTCCGGCTGCGCGTGCCACGGCTCACGAAGCACGAGCTCATGGGTGGCGAAACGGGGGAGGGTTCCGTCTCGATCCGCGAGCGGGTCCAGGCGGCCCGTGACCGTCAGCGCGCGAGGTGGTCCGACCTCGGCGTGGCGTGCAACGCGCACCTGCCCGGTCCCGTCGCCCGTCGCCGAGTGAGGCTGACCGCGGACGCCGAGGCCACCCTCGGTGCAGCCGTCGACCAGCTCTGCCTCACGGGGCGCGGGTTCGACCGCGCGATCAAGGTCGCGCGCACGATCGCCGACCTCGACGCCGCCGACGTCGTTCGAACCGAGCACGTCGCCGAGGCTCTCTCCTATCGCGACGGGATCGTCCAGGAGGGGCTGGCGCGTGCGGGCTGAGGGGCCTCGGCAGCGGCGCAGCGACGTGCCCAGGCGAGCGCTCGACGTGCCGCCGGGGTTCCCCGACGGCTACGCGGAAGGCGCTGGGGCCCGAGACGCGCTGTTGGTGCTCTCCGCGCTCCGGGGCATCAAGCCGTACCAGCTGCACGAGCTGGCATGGGCCGAGGGCACGGCCGAGGCCAGTCTGGCGGCGATCCGGGCGGGTGCGGCCGGCAGCGAGGCAGATCAGGAGTGGGCGCGGGCGCTCGTCCCGACCGCGATCGAGCACGAGGCCAGGTGCCTCGGCGCGAGATTCGTCACGCCTCTCGACGAGGAGTACGTGCCGCAGTTCCTCGAGCTGCTGTACGACCCGCCCGTGGCGATCTTCGTGACCGGACGCTCGCTCTGCGAGTTGCCCGACCGGGTCGCGATCGTGGGGGCGCGCAACTGCTCGCCTTCGGGCAACGAGGTTGCCATGCGCATCGGGGCCGCGCTCGGGGGGGTGGGTGCGTGCGTCGTGAGTGGGGCGGCCCGAGGTATCGACGCGGCCGCCCACCGCGGCGCCCTCAACGCTGCCGGTACCAGCATCGCCGTGCTCGGTTCCGGGCACGACCTGCCGTATCCGAAGGGCAGCGCTGAGTTGATGGCGCGCGTTGCCGCGTCCGGGGCCGTGGTGAGCGAGTATGCGCCCGGCGTGGTGGCCGAGCCGTTCCGGTTTCCCGCGCGCAACCGACTCGTGGCGGCCCTCGGCCGCGCTCTCGTGGTCGTGGAAGGAGCGCGCGGCAGCGGATCGATGATCAGCGTCGATCACGCGCTCGACCTCGGCCGCGACGTCTTCGCGGTGCCAGGGCCAGTGACGAGCCCCCTGGCCGAGGTGCCGCTCTCCCTGATCCGCGAGGGGGCCACCATGGTCCGGGGCGCCGACGACCTGCTCGACGACCTCGGGTACTCTGCCCGACTCTCGGTCGAGCCGCCGCCGACCCTCATCCGCGACGAGCGGGCGGTCTACGATGCCCTCGGAGGCTCGGGGCTCGCCGACGCGATCGCGTCCCAGACCGGTCTGTCGCTCGCCGCCGTGACCACCATTCTGCTGTCGCTCGAGCTCAAGGGGCTCGTCCGCACCGTCGGCGGCCGCTACGAACGGACGGTGGCGGGCGCTCCGAGCACGGTGTCCTGAAGCGGCGCGCGCGTTCGCCCTGGGAAGCTTGCAGCGAGCCCTTGCCGTTGGTAGACAAGGGCGGCCTGCGGCCGGCCTGAGTCGCCCGGTCCCCTGGAGCCGAAAGGACGATGTGCGCCCCGACGACGAGCTTCCCCCGTCAGAGTTCAAGCTGATCGACGCGTTCGCCTCGCACCTCGCGCTCGAGCGCCATCTCTCGGCCAATACCGTCACCGCCTACCGGCGCGACCTGTCCCAACTCGCGGTGTTCCTGCACCGTGGCCGAGGGTCGCTGGCCACGGCCAGCTACCCGCAGTTGCGCCGGTACCTCGCCCAGCAGCACACGCTCGGATACGCGCGCGCCTCCGTGGCCCGCAAGGTGGGCTCGATCCACACGTTCTACCGGTGGGCGCTCGCCGCGGGCCGCGTCGGCGACGATCCGTCGCTGCTCCTCGGACGACCCAAGGTCGTGAACCGGCTGCCGACCGTGCTGCGGGCGGGCGAGGCCGCCGCCCTCGCGGAGGCGCCGGTGTCGGTCCCCGACGATGGGGCCGAGGTGAGGCCGATCGACCGTGCGGTCGCGCTGCGCGACGTCGCGACGCTCGAACTGATGTACGGCTCGGGCCTACGCGTCGGCGAGGTCGCCGGTCTCACGATCGACCGCATCGACCTCGATCGGCGACGGGTTATGGTCATGGGCAAGGGAGCCAAGGAGCGCGAGGTACCGATCTCCGACTACGCGGCCGAGGCTCTCGAGGCGTACCTGCGCGACGGACGACCGGTGCTCGCTCCGCAGGGTGCTCGTGAACTGTTCCTCAACCGGCGAAGGAGGCCCTTCAGCTCCAGGGATATCCGTACGATGGTGGAACGATATGGCGGTACAGTGCTGCCGGGCCGGCGAGTCACGCCGCACACCCTGCGACACTCGTTCGCCACGCACCTTCTCGAAGGAGGAGCCGACATCCGAGCCGTGCAGGAACTGCTGGGGCACGCGAGCGTTGCGACCACGCAGCGCTACACGCACGTGTCGCGCGCTCGGCTGTTCCAGGCCTACGAACAGAGCCATCCGAGGGCCTGAGCCGTGACCCCAGCGAAAAAGACGGCCACGAAGGCGCCGGCGAAGCCGGCCGCGAAGGGCGGCGCGAAGACGCGGGCCAAGGCCGTGGCCTTCGACCCGACCGTGACGATCCCACCGCACGTCGACGACGAGCTCGGACAGCACTGGCATCGGTTCAAGAGCACCGGCGAGGACGACGCCCGCGAGAAGCTCATCTTGCACTACGCGCCGCTGGTGAAGTACGTCGCGAGCCGGGTCGCGACCGGGCTTCCCGCCAGCGTCGAACAGGCCGACCTCGTCAGCTACGGCATGTTCGGGTTGATCGACGCGCTCACCAAGTTCGAACCCGGCCGGGGCAACAAGTTCGAAACGTACGCGATCCCGCGCATCAAGGGCGCGATCATCGACGAGCTCCGCGCGATGGACTGGGTGCCGCGGTCGATCCGGTTCAAGGCGCGGGAGATCGAGAAGGCCCACACCGACCTCGAGTCGATGCTCAAGCGTCAACCCACCGAGCAGGAAATGGCCGAGCGGCTGGGCATCACGCGTCGGGAGCTGCACGACGTCGTCTCGCAGATCTCCTTCGTTTCTGTGCTCGCCCTCGACGAGCTCGTCTCGGTGGGCGCCGACCGCGGCGAGCAGGTCTCGCTGATCGACACCCTCGCCGACCGCGGCATCGACCCGACATCGGGCGTCGAGTCGCAGGAGACCCGTGGGCTCCTGGCGGCCGCGATCAACGAGCTCTCCGAGCGCGAGAAGATCGTCGTCACCCTCTACTACTTCGAGGGGCTCACGCTCGCCGAGATCGGGCAGATCCTGGGGGTCACCGAGTCCCGGGTCTGCCAGATCCACACGAAGGCGGTCGGCGGTCTCCGCGGCCAGCTCACCGAGGTCGAGTAGCCCACGCCTCCTTCCTCGCCTGACGTGACCGAGGTCACGGTCCCGGCGGCGTGAGGGAGCTAGCGTGTGCGTCATGCAGATCCCGCGAGCGATCCTCACGTGCTGGGCGGCCCTCGCCATGGTGGCGCTCGGACCCGCTGCCGCGTCGACAGCCGCGTCCGCAACGTGGAGCTGGCCGGTCGAGGGTCCCGTGATCCGCGGATTCGACCCGCCGGACTCGCCGTACGGGTCGGGTCACCGGGGCATCGACATCGCGGCCCCCGCCGGAAGCGTCGCGGTCGCCCCAGCCGACGGCACGGTGGCGTTCGCCGGTCCCGTCGGGGGGCGCCTCTTCCTCACGATCGACCACGGCGGCGGGGTCGAGTCGACGTTCTCGTGGGTCGCACTGCTCGAGGTCCGCCGCGGCGACGTGGTGCGGCAGGGGCAGCCGGTGGCTCGCACGGGCGGCGGCCACACCGGAGATCTCATCCCCAACCTGCACTTCGGGGTGAGGCTCGACGACGCCTACGTCGATCCGCTCGCCTACCTGGCGCCGATCGATGTCAGCGCATTCATCAGGCTCGCGCCGCTCGTCGCTTGATCATCGTCGACCTGCGCCGAGCGCCGGCGTTTAGGATGGCGCGGCCGTGCTGACCTCCCTGGTGCGTCTCGCGTCGTCCCGCCGTGCCCTCGGCACGGTGGTCGCTGCTGCGTGCGTGCCCGTGACGCTGGCGACCGGCCTCGCCGCCGCCCAGGTCGCGGGCTCTTGGACCGAGTTCCAGGGGGGACCGGCGAAGACCGGCGTCGCGGCCGAGGGCCCCGATCCCGGATACCGCCGAGCGTGGAGCACCGCGGTGGAGCCGAGCGGTCCCGGGAACCGGTTCGGTCTGTCGGCCCCGGTGATCGCCGGCGACGTCGCGGTCGCGGTCGGAGCCGATGCGGTGATCGGCCTCGACGTCGGGTCGGGCGAGCAGACGTTCGCGGTCGATCGCGCTGCAGGTCCCTCGGCGCCCGCGGCCTCGGCCTCGCTCGGCGACCGGACGGCGATCGTGTACACGGAGGGGTGGGGTGAGGGCCCGCCGCCCGAACCCGGCGCCGAGGAGGCTCCGAGCCCGTCGGCGAGTCCACCGGCCGCGGTCGGCTCCGACGAGGTCGTCGCGGAGTCACGCCTGGCCGCCTTCGATCTGGAGAGCCAGGAATCGCTGTGGCCACCTGTGCCGCTCGACGGCGTGAGCCGCACGGGAGTCACCGTCGACGGTGGGTCGGCGTTCGTCGGCGTGAACGGCGGCACGGTGATCTCGGTCGACCTCGCCGACGGCCGCGTCGACTGGCGCCGGGAGCTCGATGCGATGCTCGTCACCCCGCTCGCCGTGACCGATGCCACGGTGCTGGTGGGCCTGCAGGGCGACACCGACACGCAGCCCGTGATCGTCGCGCTCGACGCCGGCACCGGCGAGGAGCGGTGGCGGCACGAGCCCTCGGCGCGATCGTCCGTGGTCTCCGCCGTCTCCGCCGACAGGGGCACTGCGTTCGCCATCTTCGCGGGCCTGTCCGAGACGTCGGTCGTGGCCCTGGACCTGGCCGACGGCGCCGAGCGCTGGAGCCGCCGCGTGAACTCCACGTTCGACGTGATCGCGCCTCCCGTCGTCGGGGCGGAGTCGGTCTTCGTGACCGACCTCATCGGTCACACGCGTGCGTTCGACGCGACCTCGGGCGAGCAGCGCTGGGACTTCGCGCAGAACGCACCGGTGTTCCGCAGCGTGCCTGTGCTCGTCGGCGCCCACCTGCTCGTGCCGACCCTCGAGGGGGAGCTCGGCGCGATCGACGCCGAGACGGGCGAGCTCGTCTGGCGGTTGCCTGCGGACGGTGCCCCGCTCCGCTCCCTCGCCCCGGCGGGCGAAGTGCTCGTGGCGACGCGTGGCGGGGTTCGATCGGGCGTCGACGCCCTCGAGCACGATCCCGACGCCGTGCTCGTCCGAGAGGCCTCGCCCACGACGTTGGCGGTGGGTCGCATGGTCGGCGCGATCGCGATCGCGGCGATCCCGTTGCTCGTCCTCGTGCTCCTACTGGGACGGATGCTCGCCGCCCGCATGGGCCCGGCCTTCCCGGGAGACGAGGCGCCGGGCACTGAGGACGAGCCGGTCGTCGACCCCTGGGAGACGGACGCCGAGGACCCGACGTCGTGACGAACAAGCACAAGCGCTCGAAGCCCCGCGACCGCGCCGACGGTCAACGATCCTCCCCACGGGCGACCGACGGAACGCAGGCGGCCCCACGGCGTGGGTTGCTCGACTCGATCTTCACCCCACGGGTGACCGGCTCGACATCGATGCCGAGCATCCGTGCCTCGGCTGCGCGAGGCGTCACCGTCGTCGCGGGCACGCCGGTGATCGCGATGGGCTCAGTCGTGCTCGTCGTCCTCGAGTGGCTCGCTGCGCTGGCGCTCGGGTACGAAGGGCCGTTCGCGCTGTTCGTCAACGTCCTCGGGTTGGCGCCGATCGGCACGAGCTTCGACGCCACGCTGTCCACGGCCCTGTTCGGCTTGCAGGGCGGGTTCTTCGCGATCCTCGGGTTCGTGGCGTTCCGCGCGGTGGTGCAGGCGCTCCTCGTGGCGGCGGTCGTGGAGATCCTCCGCTCGTCGCCCCTCGGCCGATGGACCCTGATACGGGCGATCCGGACCCTGCCGGTGTCGCTGGCCGTCAACATCGCCGGCATCGGGTTGCTGACCCTCGCGAGCCTCCTCGGCCCGTTGCTCGGCCCGGCGTTCGGGCTCCTGATCCAGATGGCCGCGCTGGTCGGCGGCGTCTACGTGCTGAGCTTCGCCCCGGTGATCGCGGCCGACGAGGGCCGCCGTCTGTCCGACGCGATGAGCCGGTCCGTCAGGGCCGCCCGCATGCCGGGTGCCGGCAACCTCACGCTCGCGGCGATCTACGTCGTGGCCTCGATCGCGCTCCTGGTCGTGCCGGGCAAACCGGGATCGGACCTCGGGGTGAACCCGACCGTTGCGGCGTGGGCGATGGTGCTCGTGGCCAACCTCCTCCACGTGGTGATGCAGGCGACGGTCGCGTTCCGCTACCTCTCGGTGGCCGACGAGGTGCCGGAAGGCGCCCCGAGGCGGCAGGTGGCGCCTCGCGGGCGATCCCGCGGTTGACCGACCCTCCGCCACGGTCGATGGCGGAATCGCACTGTTAGACTCGCCGCGCCGGCGCATCCGCGCCGAGCTCACACGTTCGGGGACCGCATCGCCGGGGTCCCGCGCCTCACGAAGGCGGGCCGGTGACGGGAGGATCCGGGCGGAGGACGAAAAAACCGAGAAGGAGGCATCCGTGCCTGTCGTGACCAGGCGGGAGCTCCTCGAAGCGGGCGTGCACTTCGGCCACCAGACCCGTCGGTGGAACCCGAAGATGCAGCGATTCCTCTACGGGGAGCGCTCCGGCATCTACATCATCGACCTCGAGAAGTCCCTCGCCGGGCTCGAGGAAGCCCACGAGTTCGTGCAGGGCCTCGGCCGTCGGCGCGGCATCGTGCTGTTCATCGGCACGAAGAAGCAGGCTCAGGAAGTCGTGCAGGAGCACGCCACCCGCATCGGTATGCCGTATGTGAACCACCGCTGGCTCGGCGGCATGCTCACGAACTTCACCACGATCTCGAAGCGACTGCTGCGCCTGCGCGAGCTGCACGAGATGGATCGCACCGGCGCCCTCGACTACCTCCCGAAGAAGGAGGCGATCAGGCTCCGGCACGAGCGCGACAAGCTCACGCGCAACCTCGGCGGCATCCAGGACCTCGAGCGTCTGCCCGACGCCGTCTTCGTGATCGACACGAAGAAGGAGCACATCGCGGTCAACGAGGCCCGGAAGCTGGGCATCCCCGTGATCGCGATCATCGACACGAACTGCGACCCCGACGAGGTCGACTACGCGATCCCCGGCAACGACGACGCGATCCGCGCCGTCAGCCTCGTGACCCGCGTGGTGGCCGACGCGCTCGCGGAGGGCTACGGCATGGCCAAGGACGAGGACGTCGAGCGCGTCACCGCACGCGCGGCCGTGCCCGCGCCCGCCGGACCGCGCTCGACGGCCGCACCCGCGAGGGTCGAGGAGCACGAGACCCCGTCGGCGGAGGACGCCGCCGCGATCGCTGCGAGCACGGTCTTCGAGCCCGACTCGCCCGAGGCTCCGGCAGCGGAAGCGCCCGCCGAGCCGATGCCCGGCGATGCGGCCGAGCACGGCGAGGACGCCTCCGAGGACGCCGTCGTGACCGATCCGGTCGAGGCCGTGGCCTCGGCCGTCACCGATACGCCAGAGGAGACGGCATGAGCGACTACTCGCCTGCCGCCGCCGAGGTGAAGCAGCTCCGCGATGCCACCGGCGCCGGCATGATGGACTGCAAGAAGGCCCTGATCGAGTCCGGTGGTGACCTCGATCGGGCCGTGGAGTACCTGCGTGAGAAGGGCCTCGCGTCGGTCGCCAAACGTGCCGGTCGTTCCGCCAACCAGGGGCTCATCGATGCGTACGTGCACTTCAACAACACCGTCGGGGTGCTCGTCGAGGTCAACTGCGAGACCGACTTCGTGGCCAAGACCGAGGACTTCCAGCAACTGGTGAAGGACATCGCGCTGCACATCGCGAGCCCCTCCGCGCCGCGGTTCCTGACCCGCGACGAGGTGCCGCAAGACGAGATCGATCGGGAGCGCCACTTCGCCGAGGTGCAGGCCAAAGAGGCCGGCAAGCCCGAGAGCGTGATCGAGAAGATCGTCGAGGGGAAGATCAACGCCTACCTCAGGGACATCGTGCTGCTCGACCAGCCGTTCGTGAAGGACGACTCGAAGACGGTGCAGCAGCTGCTCGACGAGACGTCGGCCAAGGTCGGCGAGCGCATCGCGATCCGCCGGTTCGCGCGGTTCAAGCTGGGCGAGGCCGGCGACGACGAGGCGACCGACGGCGGCGAGTCGTAAGGTCTGGGTCGACCACGAGCGGTAGGCCCGACGGGGGAGGGGAGCGCATGGCCGACGACGGAGGCACTCCGCGAGCCCAGTACGGGCGCGTGCTGCTCAAGCTCTCCGGCGAGGCCTTCGCTCCGGCCGACGCCGAGTACGGCATCAACACCGACGCCACGGCGCTGATCGCCCGCCAGCTGGCCGAGGTCGTCGACTTCGGGGTGCAGACGGCCGTCGTCGTCGGCGGCGGCAACATCTGGCGTGGCCGGCAGGCCCCCGGCATCGATCGCAACCGTGCCGACTACATGGGCATGCTGGCCACGGTGATGAACTCACTGGCCCTGCAGGACGCGCTCGAGAAGATCCACGTCACGACGCGGGTTCAGACGGCGATCTCGATGACCCAGCTCGCCGAGCCGTTCATGCCGCTGCGCGCCCGTCGCCACCTCGAGAAGGGGCGCGTGGTGATCTTCGCCGCAGGCCTCGGCGTGCCCTTCTTCTCGACCGATACCTGCGCCGCCCAGCGAGCCCTGGAGATCGGGGCCGACGCGTTGCTCAAGGGCACCAAGGTCGACGGGGTGTACACCGCCGACCCCGTCCTCGACCCGTCGGCCAAGCGCTTCGACGACATCGAGTACGTGGACGTGCTGAAGGAGGGCTACCAGGTCATGGACGCCACCGCGATCTCGCTGTGCATGGAGAACAAGCTGCCGATCATCGTCTTCAACCTCCGCGAGGAAGGGAACATCCGACGCGTGGTCAACGGCGAGCAGATCGGCACGCTCGTCCACTGAAGGAGTCCGATGACGATCGATTCCAGCCTCAAGGATGCCTCTCACAAGATGGAGCAGGCGGTCACCCACCTGAAGGACGAGCTGTCGGCGATCCGCACCGGCCGCGCGACCCCTGCGGTGCTCAACCGAGTCACCGTCGAGTACTACGGCACGCCGGTGCCCTTGAATCAGCTCGCCTCGATCAACGTGCCGGAACCTCGGCTGCTCTCGGTGCAACCGTTCGACAAGGGCGCGATCGGGGCGATCGAGAAGGCGATCCAGTCCAGCGATCTCGGCATCACCCCGTCGAACGACGGTCTGGTGATCAGGCTGGCCTTCCCGCCCCTCACCGAGGAACGGCGAAAGGAACTCGTCAAGCAGGTCCACGCTCGCGCCGAGGAGGGCCGCGTCGCCGTGCGCAACGTTCGGCGCCACGCCAAGGAAGAGATGGAGAGGCTTGAGCGCGAGGGCGGCATCTCGGAAGATGACCTCGTGCGAGGGGAGAAGGAGCTCCAGAAGCTGACCGACCGACACGTGGCTGAGATCGACGAGATCCAGGACCACAAGGAGCAGGAGCTCATGGAGGTCTCGTGACGGGCGACAAACGCAACGGCGACGATCTGTTCGAGGACCTCGACAAGTTCTTCGCGCCGATCAAGGACGTGGATTGGGACGAACCGGCGTCGGCCGGGGCCCGTGAGACGCCGAGCGAAGAGCACGTGTCGGTTCGCGCCGACGAGCAGGAGGTCGCCGGCCCGGCGACGCCCGTCGAGCCAGAGGCATCCGAGCGGCCCGAGGAATCCGAGGACGAGGACTGGTACGACACCACGGTCCTGGAGACGATCGAGGGCATCGGCGCCGACGACGAGCCCGAGGTCGAGGTCGTCGCCGTGGGCGAGGTCGCCGACGAGGAGATCGGCACCGAGGTCGTCGGGGAGGACGTGGAGCCGGTCCCCGGTCAGGCGGGCCTGTTCGGCCAGGGCCACGAGACCGAGGACGAAGGCGACGGCGGATGGGAGGTCTCGGCCGACGACGAGGCGGTCGTCGGCGAGTACGCCGAGGCGACCCTGGTGGGCGACGACGAAGAAGCGGGCGAAGGCATCGATACCGAGACTGCCCCGATCGCCACGATCGACGAGCTGATGGGCGACGTGGAGTCGCCCGGCGAGGGCGACGTCGAGCAAGCCGCCGAGTACTTCGCGCCGTCGGTCCGCGACGAAGCCGCCGAGGAGCCCGAGCAGGTCGTGGTCGGTGCCGAGGGCGTTGGGTGGGACGACGGTTCCGCCGTGACACCCGACGTCGGCGGCACCCTGATCGGCGAGCTCGGGCCCGACGAGGTCGAGCAGGACATCCTCTCCGATCTGGCAGGGGCCGAACCCGAAACCGAGACCGTGATGGTGGGCGCGGGCGAGGGGCTCGGCGGCCCGAGCTGGCAGGAACCGGGCGCCGTCGAGGTCGGCGCCGACGTCGAGCGCAGGGGTCCCGGCCCTGGCGAACGAGACGTGCCGGCCGCGTTCCTGACCGGTGCGGTGCTGGCGATCGCGGCGCTCGCGGCGCTGCTGATCGGTGACTGGTTGTTCGGATTCCTCGCTGCTGCGATCGTGCTGCTGGCGCAAGGAGAGCTCTTCGGCGTGATGGTGAAGCACCGCCGTCAGCCGGCCACCGCCGTCGGGCTGATCGCCGGCGCCCTGATGCTCGCCGCCGCGTACTTCCGGGGTGAGAGCGCAGTGCTCGCGATGTTCACGCTCGGTGTGGCGGCCACGTTCCTGTGGTTCATGTCCGGGCCCGCGAGCGCCCGCAAGGACGTCACCGCCAACGTCGGGCTCACGATCCTGAACATGGCGTGGGTGCCCTTGCTCGGCAGCTACCTGCTGGTCCTGCTCCAGGGCGAGAGCGGCACGTCGCTCGTCGTCAGCGTCATCGGCCTGACCTTCGTGTACGACACGGCGGCGTTCCTGTCTGGCTCGGTGTGGGGCGGTCAGTTCTTCCAGCGCCCGCTCGCCCCGACGGTGAGCCCGAAGAAGTCGATCGAGGGCGTGATCATCGGTTCCCTCGTGACGGTCGTGGTCGCGGTCACGCTGGTGACCTCGTTCGTGGATCCCTTCGAGAACCTTCGCATCGAGGCGCTGCTACTCGGCCTCGTCGTCGCGGCCGCCGCGACGTTCGGCGATCTGGCGGAGTCGCTGGTCAAGCGCGACGTGGGCATCAAGGACATGGGCAGCATCCTGCCGGGACACGGCGGTGTGCTCGACCGGATCGACTCGCTGCTGTTCGTCGCGCCTGCGGCGTTCTTCCTGTATCGCATCATCGTCGCCTGATCGTCGTTCCGAGCGTTCTGCCTGGCTCGGGGTACCCTTGAGCGCATGAAGTCGTTGACGATCCTCGGCTCCACAGGGTCGATCGGCACGCAGGCGCTCGATGTCGTCCGCCATCACCCCGACCGGTTCAAGGTCGTCGGGCTGTCCGCGGCCGGGGCGAACCTGGAACTCCTCGCCGGGCAGATCCGGGAGTTCCTCCCGCCCGTCGTCGCGATCGCCGACGAGGATGCCGCCGTCGACGTGAAGGCGAAGATCGGCGCTGTGCCGGGTGTCGAGGTCGTCGAGGGCCCTGACGCCGCCGAGCGCCTGGCCGGCGAGACCGAGGCCGACCTGGTCTTGAACGCGCTGGTCGGCTCCGCCGGACTCGCACCCACCCTCGCCACGCTGCAATCCGGGAAGACGCTCGCTCTGGCCAACAAGGAGAGCCTCGTCGTGGGCGGCGAGCTCGTCACCGATCTGATCAAGGGAGAGCCCGAGCGCCTGTTGCCCGTGGACTCCGAACACGCCGCGCTCGCGATGGCGACGCGGGGCGAACGACGCGAGGATCTGAAGCGCGTCGTGCTGACCGGCTCGGGTGGGCCGTTCCGCGGCTGGACCCGCAACGAGCTCGCGAAGGCCAGCGTCAAGGAAGCGCTCGCCCACCCCGTGTGGACGATGGGGCCGAAGATCACGATCGACTCGGCGACGCTGATGAACAAGGGACTCGAGGTGATCGAGGCGCACTACCTGTTCGACCTCGAGTACTCCTCGATCCACGTGCTGATCCACCCCGAGGGCTTGGTGCACGCGATGGCCGAGTTCCGCGACGGCAGCCTGCGCGCCGAGATGGCGACCCCCGACATGCGACTGCCGATCCAGCTCGCGCTCGCCTGGCCCGAGCGCCTGCCCTCCGGCGTCGAACCGGTGCCGCTCACCGACCGCCCGCTCACGTTCGAGCCAGTCGACCGCGAGGCATTCCCCGCCGTCGACCTCGCGTACCGTGTCGGCGGTCTCGGCCTCACGTTCCCGGCGGTGATGAACGCGGCGAACGAGGTCGCCGTGATGGCGTTCCTCGAGGGGAAGATCCCGCTCACACGCATCGTCGAGCTGGTGCAGACCGTGGTCGACGAGCATGAGCCCGCTTCGGTCGTCTCGATCGTCAGCATCGAGCGCGCAGACGGCTGGGCGCGTCAGCGAACCGCCGAGCTCGCCGAGGAGCGATAGGTCCTTCCCCCATGAACTTGTTCATCGGCGCCCTCATCTTCCTGCCCTTCCTCACGGTGATCATCGCGATCCACGAGCTGGGCCACTTCCATTTCGCGCGCCGCTTCGGCATGAAGGTCACCGAGTACTTCATCGGCTTCGGACCCTGGAAAGTCTGGGCGAAGCGCAAGGGCGAGTTGGAGTACGGCGTGAAGCCGATCTTCGTGGGCGGGTACGTGAAGATCGCCGGCATGAACCCGTTCGAGGAGAATCCGCCCGAGGACACCTCTCGCCTGTACGGGTCGAAGCCGATCTGGCAGCGCGCGGTCACGATCTTCGCCGGGCCGGGCACGCACTTCGTGGTGGCGGCGCTGATCTTCGCGGTCTGGCTGATGGTCTTCGGCGATCCGCGAACGGCACCGCTCACCCCCCTCGTGATCGACCAGGTCGAGGTCACGATGAACGGCGACGAGTCGCCCGCGGCGGCCGCCGGCATCGAGGCAGGGGACCGCATCGTGCGGCTCGGCGGAACGCCCGAGCCGACCTCCGAACAGCTCACCGAGATCGTCACATCCCAGGTCGCGGACCGGCCGGGTCAGCCGCTCGTGGTCGTGGTGGACCGGGGCGGGGAGCGCGTCACGCTCTCGGTCGTACCCGAGCTCGCCGAGGTCGAGGGGGAGACCCGCGGTCGCATGGGCGTGATCGTGGCGCCGCCCGACCCCGAGCCGAGCGGTGTCGTGGCCGCGCTCGTGGGCGGCGTGAAGGAGGTCGGGTTCGCGGTCCGTGAGTCGTTCTCCCAGATCGGAAGGGTGTTCGGCCCCGAGGGTGTCGGGCGTGTGTTCGGCCTGCTCTTCAACGACGAGCCACGGACCGTCAACGATGCGGCGAGCGTCGTGGGCATCAGCCAGCAGGTCGGTGCGACCTCGTCGGCAGGGGACTGGTCGACGATCCTCTACCTCTTCGGGTTCGTGACGGTGTTCGTCGGCCTGATCAACCTCGTGCCGTTACCGCCGTTCGACGGCGGGCACCTGCTCACCCTCGCGATCGAGAAGGTGCGCGGCAAGCCGGTCGACATGCGCACCCTGATCCCGATCTCGGCCGCGGTGATGGCGTTCTTCGTGATGTTCGTCGGGGCGACGATCGTGCTCGACGTGACCAAGCCGATCACGCTGCCGTAGACCCGTTCGGGTCCGTTCACCGGATCCGTTGCACCCGAACCGCCGCCACGATATCTCAACACGACCTCGGACCGCAGCACACATGCCCCGGATACGATGCTCGCGTGAATCAGCAGACCGTGCTCGTCGTCGACGACGAGGAATCCATCGCCGAAGCCGTGAGGGCCCGGCTCGAGTCCGAGGGCTATCGGGTGCTCGTGGCGCTCGACGGCCCCGACGCGATCGAGCAGCATGCCGCGCATCACCCCGACCTCGTCGTGCTCGACCTGATGCTCCCGGGCATGGACGGCCTCGAGGTTTGCAAGCAGATCCAACGCGACGGCTGGACGCCGGTGCTGATGCTCACGGCCAAGACCGAAGAGGCCGACAAGGTCGCCGGTTTCGCCGTCGGGGCCGACGACTACCTCACGAAGCCGTTCAGCCTGCGTGAGCTCGCCGCGCGGGTGAAGGCGATCCTTCGACGCATGGAGCGCATGGGCGAGCAGAAGGACACCGGTCCGATCGAGCATCACGGGCTCGTGATGGACCCCAACCGACGCCGGGTCACCGTCGACGGCGAGGACGTCGGGCTCACCCCCCTCGAGTTCGAGATCCTGCTCACCCTCGCCCGTGACCCCGGCGTCGTTCTCTCCCGCGATCAGCTGATGGACCGCGTCTGGGGCTACCGCGACTTCGCCGGCGGGCGGGTGGTCGACTCCCACGTCGCGCGCATCCGTCGCAAGCTCGGCGAGGACGGCAACGAGCCGAGGTTCATCCGCACCGTGCACGGCGTGGGGTACGCGTTCCAGGAACGGTCGTGAGCTCCCGGCCGCTCGAGCGCTTGCCCACGATCCGCGGCAAGCTCGGCAGCACGATCGTCTTCGCCGTCGCGATCACGCTGTTGATCTCGTACGTCCTCATCGGCTTCGCGCTTCGCGAAACCCCCAAGGACTCCGAAGCGATCGACGCGCTCTCGCTCGCCAAGCGCCTCGCGAGCGGCTCCCTTGCCGATCCGCCGCCCGACGCGATGGTCGTTCGTCGCACCGCCGTCGGTGAGGTGACCGTCGAGGGTGTGAATCTCGGGGTGCTGCCGCCCGACACCCCGGGGCGGCTGCCCCGGTGGGGCGTGATCGGCAACCACGTGTGGGCGTCGATCCCCACCGACGACGGCGGCAGTCTCATCGTCCTCTACCCGTCGCCGACCCGCGGGTTCTTGGGACGCATGTCGGCGACGCTCGGGTTCCTGCAGAGCGAATGGCGGCCGTTCCTCGCCGCGGGTGCGATCGCGGCCGTGATCGCTCTCGCGATCTCTCGGTGGCTCGCCCGCGGCATGACGCAGCCGCTGCGGGACATGGCCGAGGCCGCGCGTCGCATGGAGACCGGCGACTATTCGACCCGCGTGCACACGAACTCGCGCGACGAGGTCGGACAGCTCGCGGTCGCCTTCAACCGCATGAGCGCGGAGCTCGAGCTCCTCGAGACGTCGAGGCGTGACCTGGTCGCCAACGTCTCCCACGAGCTCAAGACGCCGATCACCGCGATCCGGGCGCACCTGGAGAACCTGCTCGACGGCGTCGAGGAGCCGAACCACGAGGTCCTACAGGTCATGCTGGCGCAGTCCGAGCGACTCGGCCGCCTCGTGGAGCAGCTGCTCGACCTCTCGAAGCTCGAGTCGGGTGAGATGCCGCTGCGCCGCGAGGAGGTCTCGCTCGGCCCGCTGGTGACGCAGGTGATGTCGGAGATCGAGGTGGCGAGCGCCGATCGCGACGTCGACGTGCGCAGCGACGTGCCCGACGATCTGCCGTCGATCGAGGCCGACCCCGAGCGAGTGCACCAGGTGATCTTCAACCTCGTCGACAACGCTGTCCGGTTCACCCCCGAGGGAGGCGAGGTGCGGATCGAGGCGCACCGTCACAACGGCTCGGTCGAGGTGAGCGTCGCCGACACCGGGGTCGGCATCCCGCCCGAGGCGCTTCCCCGCCTGTTCGAGCGCTTCTACCGCGTCGACCCCGCGCGAGCGCGCGAGGACGGCGGAACCGGGATCGGTCTCGCGATCGCGCGGTCCGTCGTGGAGGCACACGGTGGCACGATCCGTGCGGAGAGCGAGCCCGGCCAGGGCAGCACCTTCACCTTCGATCTGCCGGTCGCTCGTCCGGCGGCCCCCACGAACAGGAGGGATCCGTGAAGTCAGTCACCACCACCGTCACGACCTCGGCCCCGGAGCGATACGCGTTCCTCGACCTCACCGACGACCTTCGCCGGGCGGTCAAGGATTCCGGTGTGACCGAGGGCGCCGCGATCGTCTTCTGCGCCCACACGACGTGCGCGCTGCTGATCAACGAGTGGGAGGACGGTGCGATGGCCGACTTCCGACGCCACCTCACCGACCTCGTGCCGCACGAAGGCGTCTACTACCAGCACGACGACTTCGAGGTCCGCACGCAGAACATGAACCCCGACGAGCGGGAGAACGGCCACGCGCACGTGAAGGCGATGCTGCTCTCCGCGACCTCGCACGCGATCCCGGTGGTCGCGGGCGAGCCCGCCTTCGGCACGTGGCAGCGGCTGATCCTCTTCGAGATGGACGAGCCCAAGGATCGGACGGTCACGTTCCAGGTGTTCGGCGGCTGACCGCGGCCGGCGGAACGCAGGAGCCTGGGAGACTGGCGGGCGTGGGCATCGAGCGCAGGAAGAGCCGGCAGATCGATCTGGGCGGCGTCGCGATCGGCGGCGACGCTCCCGTGTCGATCCAGTCGATGACCACGACGAAGACCGCCGACATCAACGCGACCCTGCAGCAGATCGCCTCCCTCGTCGCGGCCGGCGTCGACATCGTGCGCGTCGCGGTGCCGCATTGGGAGGACGCCGAGGCCCTCGTCGCGATCGCCGCGAAGTCCACCGTGCCGGTCGTCGCCGACATCCACTTCCAGTGGAAGTACGCGATGGCCGCGTTGGAAGCCGGCATCCAGGGCCTTCGCATCAACCCCGGCAACATCAAGTACCAAGACAAGGTGCGGCTGATCGCGCGAGAGGCGAAGGATCGCGGCGTGCCGATCCGGATCGGAGTCAACGCCGGGTCGCTCGAGCCAGACCTGCTCGCGAAGTACGGGAATCCGACCGCCGAGGCCCTCGTCGAGAGTGCGCTGAACGAGGCGCACATCCTCGAGGACGAGGACTTCCTCGACATCAAGATCAGCGTGAAGCACTCGAACCCGCTCGTGATGATCGAGAGCTACCGGCAACTCGCTGAGGCGTGCGACTACCCACTTCATCTCGGCGTGACCGAGGCGGGTCCGATGCCGCTCGGCGGCGTGAAGAGCGCGGTGGGCATCGGCACGCTGCTCGCCGAGGGCATCGGCGACACGATCCGCGTCTCCCTCACCGACGATCCGGTCGAAGAGGTCAAGGTCGGCACGACGATCCTGCGATCCCTGGGGCTCCGCAAGCGCGGCCTCGATCTCGTCGCGTGCCCGTCGTGCGGCCGGGCCGAGGTGAACGTGTTCGAGCTCACGCAGAAGGTGAACGCTGCGATCGAGAAGGAGCGCTTCAGCGTGCCGATGCGGGTCGCGGTGATGGGCTGCGTCGTGAACGGGCCGGGGGAGGCGCGTGAGGCCGACGTCGGCATCGCCAGCGGCAACGGCCTCGGGTTCATCATCCGCCAGGGCGAGGTGGTGGCGAAGGTGCCCGAGAGCGAGCTCGTCGACGCCCTGCTCGCCGAGGCACGCGCCGTCGCCGCCGAGAAGGTCACCGCCGGCGAGCGTGCCGACTAGTCCGAACCGACGAGCGGCGGAACGGACTCAATCCGCCGACCACTCCGGGCCGATACACGCCGCAATGAGTCGAGCTCGCGCCGCCGCCGCCGCCTCGGTCGCCGCAGTCGCCGTCGTCGCGATGGTCATGCCCTCGACGGCGGGACCGGCCGGCCGCGGGCCCGTGCCCGGCACGACGTGCGAGGTCTTCCCGGCCGACAACGTCTGGCGGATGGACGTCTCGGCCCTGCCGAAGCATCCGAAGAGCCAGATCTGGAAGCGTTCGAGCCACGCGGGGTCGACCGATCTGCATCCCGACTTCGGCCCGCCGGCGTACGGGATCCCGTACGGCGTGGTCGACGCGTCGCACGGCGACGCGGCGGTGGACTTCCAGTATGCAAGCGAGAGCGACGACGGCCCGTACCCGTTCGGCCCGGACGTCGCGATCGAGGGCGGCTCCGACCGTCACGCGCTGATGCTCGACCGGGACGCCTGCACCTTGTACGAGCTCTTCAACGCACGGTGGAACGGCGGCGACCCGACCGCCGGTAGCGGCGCGATCTTCGACCTCGGCTCGAACGACCTTCGCCCCGCGGGATGGACGAGCGCCGATGCAGCCGGACTGCCGATCTTCCCTGGCCTCGTTCGATGGGACGAGGTGCAGGCCGGTGAGATCGACCACGCGATCCGGTTCACGGTCGCCTGCACCATGCGACGCTTCGTGTGGCCCGCCCGGCATCAGGCCGGGTTGAGCGACCGCCGGTGCCCGCCGATGGGAGCCCGGTTCCGACTGAGGCAGGGGTTCGACATCTCCGGGTTCAGCCCGAATGCGCGGGTCGTGCTGCTCGCCATGCAGCGCTACGGCTTGATCGTCGCCGACAACGGGAGCGACTGGTACTTCCAGGGCACGGTCGACGACGGGTGGACCAACGGCCTGCTCGATCAGCTGAAGGAGGTGCCCGCGGGCGCGTTCGTGGCGGTCGACGCCAGGGGATGCCGCGTGTCGAAGGACAGCGCCGAGTTCGCGTACGGACCGGACTGCCCGGCGCCGGATTGACCTCGTTCGGTCAGCCGAACGGTGCGGCCGGACTGCGACCCGACAACGCGACCAGCCGGGTCGACGCGTCGGCGTCCTCGGATACCTCGACCGGCGGGGCGAGGATGCCTGCTTCGACCCACCCCGCAGCCTGTGGCGCGAACCAGACGTACAGTTCGCGTGCGACCTCGTCGGGGATCACGTGCGCGACGCCGATCGCCTGAGCGACGTCCCACCCGTGGATCGACGCGTCGAACAGCATCTGCGTGAGGTACTCGTCCGGGGTGAGCTCTCCGCCCGACGTGTGCACCGGCACGTCGAGGCCCGACGTTCGGACGGCCTCGACCGCCGCCCGTTTCGCGGCACGCCATGCACCGATCGGATCGTCGCCCAGTCGGTCTCCCTCGTACCGGCTGCCGACCTGCGCGAGGGTCGCGCCAGCGACGAGGTCGGGCACCCACAGGGTCTCGTAGACGAGATGGTCGACGAGCGCGCGCAGGTCCCACTCCGTGCACGGGGTCGGGTCCGTCCACCGTTGCGACGTGATCGTCGCCACGTGCCGGTCCACCTCGTCGAGCGCCCGGAGGTAGCGGGCTGCCACGTCCTGCATCGCGTCCTCCCGTGCGGTGTGCGCGCACGGTAGCACCGCGCCGCCGACGATCGCGGTCTCAGCCGACGAGCGCGAGGAAGTTCCGCACGATCTTCGGGCCCTCAGGGGTGAGGATGCTCTCCGGGTGGAACTGCACCCCGAACCTGGGCAGCTCGCGATGCCGGGTACCCATCACGAGTCCGTCCTCGGTCCAGGCGGTGAGCACGAGCTCGTCGGGCAGCCGGTTTCGCTCCACGATCAGCGAGTGGTACCGGCCGGCCTCGAACGGATCATGGACCCCTTCGAAGATGCCGCTGCCGTCGTGACGCACCGACGAGGCCTTGCCGTGGACGGGTTCGGTGCGGTCGACCGCACCGCCGTACTCGATGCCGATGGCCTGGTGCCCGAGGCACACCCCGAGCACGGGCGTGCCGGCGGGGAGGGCTTCGAGCAGTTCGGTGAAGCACCCCGCGGATTCGGGGCGACCCGGGCCCGGCGAGAGGATCACCGCTGCGGGCACGCGCGCGACGAGCGCCTCGGCCGGCTCGGCGTCGCTCTTCACGACCTCGGTCTCGCGTCCGAGCGACTCGACCAGCTGCACGAGGTTGTAGGTGAACGAGTCGTAGTGATCGACGACCAGGATCATCGGACCGCCTCCTCGGCAGCCGGGTGGTCGACCCGGCCGGGCGCGACCGCCGGCAGCAGGGCCGAGGCCTTGGCCTTCGTCTCGTCGAGCTCTGACTGGGGGTCGGAGTCGGCTACGACGCCCGCGCCCGACTGCAGGTGGGCACTCCCATCCTTGACGACCGCGGTGCGGATCGTGATGCAGAAGTCCAGATCGCCCTGGAACGTGCAGTAGCCCACCGCCCCACCGTACGGCCCGCGGGCGTCGGGCTCGTGGGACGCGATCAGCTCCATCGCTCGACGCTTGGGGGCTCCGCTCAGGGTGCCGGCCGGGAACGTCACCGAGAGGGCATCGAAGGGGTGCATGTCGTCGCGCAGGTCGCCCTCCACCGTCGAGACGATGTGCATGACCTTCGTGAACCGCTCGACCTCCATCAGCTGGGACGGCGCGACGCTTCCCGCGGTGCACACGCGCCCGAGGTCATTGCGGGCGAGGTCGACGAGCATCGCGTGCTCAGCCTGCTCCTTCGGATCGGCGAGCAGCTCGTGCTCGAGCAGACGGTCGCGGACCTCGGTCTCTCCTCGGGGGCGGGTGCCCGCGATCGGGCGGGTCGACACCCGGCCGTGCTCGACGCGGACCAGCGGCTCCGGTGACGAGCCGGCGAGCTCGATGCCCATCATCCGCACGAAGAACATGTACGGCGCGGGGTTCGCGACCCGCAGGCGCCGGTAGATCGCGTAGCCACCGTCCGGCGCGGGGAACGTGACCCGTCGCGACGGCACCCCCTGGAAGATGTCTCCGGCCCGGATGTGCGCCTTGAACGAATCGACGATCTCGAGGTAGCGCTCGTCGGGCATGTTGGGCTCGCCCACGATGTCGGACGCTCCCGCCGGCATCGCGGCGAGTGGGGGAGGCGTCGCGTGCTCGATTCGGTCGGCCAGGTCCTCCACGGCGTCGACGCCGTCGTCGTAGCGGCCCCCCGGCACGTGGGAGACGAGCAGGAGGCGCTGCTTCCAGTGGTCGAACACGACCGCCCGGTCGACCACGAGCAGGGCGATCGGCGGCACCGGTGCAGACGAGGGGTCGGGAACCGGGTGGCCGTCGAGCAGCGTCGCCGCCTCGAACGCCACGTACCCCATCAACCCGCCGGTCAGTGCCGGCAGGTCGGGCTGTCGCGGAGCTCGCAGCGAGCGAGCGACCTCGATCAAGGCCTCTCGGGGGGCCCCGATCCCCGGTATGAACGGAAGCTCCCGGACGACGTCGACGATCCGCAGGCCGTCGCGATCGGCCACGATCGTGGCGGCCGGGTCGCCGGCCACGAACGAGTACCGGCCCCATCGCTCGGAGCGCTCCACCGATTCCAGGAGCAGCCCCGGACCGTCGCCGGCGAGCGCGGGGAACAGTCCCACGGGCGTGGAGACGTCGGAGAGCAGCTCAGCCCAGACCGGGACGAGCGGCCACTCGGCCGCGAGGGTATCGAACGTCTCGCGGTCGGGTCTGATCTGCATGTCCACGGTGCGGCGTCTCCTCAAGAGAACGAACGACCCCGGGGGTCGCCCGGGGTTCGCGGTCGTCGAGGCGGAGCGGTGATCGTCAGGCGAACGCGAGCGCCGGGGTGTCGCCCCAGCGCCAGGACCAGCGGAACGCCCGCGTCGACATCCTCCGATTGTGACCGCTGGGCCACGACGACGTCAACGACGCACCGGCTGCACGAGTCGCGTGAGGATCACCCGGCCGGCCGACGAGCATGCGTTACCGGAGGGGCTATCCTGTGCGCGCCGCGGTGCCATCGCCTGGATGGCCGCGAAGGCTGGAGGGGTTCAGTGAAGAGGATGTGGATACGCGCCGTCGCGACGGCGACGGCGCTGGGCCTGGTCGCCGGGGCCATCGCCTTGGCCGCGACCGGCACCACCACGGCGCCCAGACGGCCGGTGCGCGCGCTAGGTGCCAACGCCGACGGCGCCGTCGGTCTCGCGGAGGGCGAGGGCGGCGCGCGGGCCAGGCCGGTGTCCGGCAAAGTGGCGAAGCCGCACCGCACGGCGTCGTTGGCAGCCCTGCCCCAGCATCGGCCGACGAGGGTGCCGTGGGTGAAGAAGGAGCTGCGGCTCGAGGCGGGCGCGGAGGCGGACGCCGGGGAGCAGCGGCCCGCTCTCGATTCGTCGTCGACGCTCGACGAGGCCGACGGTGCGCTGCAGACCGAGCGTGGGGCGATCCAGATCCCGGCACCCGACCTCGAGGTCGGCGGGCTCGGCGCCGCGGCGAACCCATTCAAGCTCGTGCCGCCGGACCCGAACGGTGACGTCGGCGGTGGGTTCTACCTGCAGATGGTCAACGTGGCGTTCGCGATCTACGACGCCGACACGGGGGCCAAGATCGAGGGGCCGACCTTCATGTCGTCGCTGTTCGATCCCGCGACGCAGAAGCTCTGTGCGAGGCACGACGACGGCGATCCGATCGTCGTGTACGACGAGTACGCCGACGTCTGGTTGATCTCGCAGTTCGCCCTGAACTTCAACACGCCGAGGTTCGCGGAGTGCATCGCGGTCTCCGACACGAGCGATCCGACGGGTGCGTGGGTCGCCTACCAGTTCGACTACCCGAACCAGAACGTGTTGAACGACTACCCGAAGCTCGGGGTGTGGCCGGCGGCCAACAACTCCGCGTACTTCGCCTCCTTCAACCAGTTCCGCTGCAGCTCGAACGTGTGTGATTTCGACTGGCGGGGTGCGGGGGCGATCGCCTATGAGCGCGACGCGATGATCGCCGGCCTTCCTGCCGGGCAGATCTACGTGAACCTCTACGGCACCGACCCGAACCTCGGTGGCCAGCTGCCGTCGGACGCCGACGGCGCCTTGACGCCGGGTGCGAACCAGCCGAACGTGTTCATGCAGTTCGATGCGAACGAGTGGGGCTATCCCCATGATCAGCTCGAGCTCTTCGAGTTCACGGTCGATTGGGCCACCGACACGGCCACGTTCATCGGACCGACGCTGCTGACGACGGAGCCCTTCAACCCGTGGATCTGCGGAGTGGGGAAGACCTTCTGCGTGCCGCAGAAGGGCACCAAGACCAAGGTCGACGCGCTCAACGATCGCCTGATGTTCCGGCTGCAGTATCGGCACCTCGGGGCGGGCGACGCGCGCATGGTCGTGACGCACACCGTCCGTGCGGCCACGAAGCGGGCCGGGCTGCGCTGGTACGAGCTGATGGACGACGGCAGCGGCTGGGCGATCGTGAATCAGGGCACCTACTCGCCCGACGACACGAAGAGTCGTTGGATGGGCAGCGTTGCGATGGACGCCGACGGCAACATCGCCACCGGGTATTCGCTCTCGAGCGGCAAGATCTATCCGTCGATCGCGATCGCAGGTCGCACAGCGGGGGGTCCGGCGGACACGTTCGACCTCGCCGAGCGGAAGGTGTTCACGGGTCTCGGATCCGTGGACGGTCAGTTCGGCAGGTGGGGTGACTACTCCGACATGACCGTGGCCGAGGACGGCTGCACGTTCTACTACACGCAGCAGTACTACAAGAAGACCGGTCAGTGGAAGTGGGCGACGCGCATCGTTCGGTTCCAGATCGACCCGAGCGCCTGCGTCGCGTAGGCGTCGAGCGGTGCGTCGAGGGCCCCGGGCGAAGCCCGGGGCCCTCTCGCGTTCACCGGTATCCTGTGCGGCCTATGCGTCTGTCGAAGCTCTTCGTCCCGACCCTGCGTGACGACCCAGCCGATGCCGAGATCGCCTCGCACCGGTTGCTTCTGCGGGCGGGGTTCGTACGCCAGGTGATGGCGGGCGTGTACGTGACGCTGCCCCTCGCGCTTCGCACGATGCGCACGATCGAGGCGATCGTGCGCGAGGAGATGGACGCCTCGGGGGCATGCGAGATCCGCATGCCGATCGTGTTGCCCGCCGCGCCGTGGCAGGCGACGGGGCGCTACGACCTCTACGGCGACACGCTCTTCAGGTTCACCGATCGCCACGATCGGCAGCTCGTGCTCGGGCCCACCGAGGAGGAGGTCGTGACCCCCCTCGTGGCCGGTGACCTGCCCTCGTATCGAGACCTGCCCGTCAACCTCTACCAGGTCGAGTGGAAGTACCGCGACGAGTACCGGCCACGGTTCGGGCTGCTGCGTGTGCGCGAGTTCCTGATGAAGGACGCCTACTCGTTCGACCGCGACGAGGCCGGCCTTCGCGAGAGCTACCGGGTGATGTACGAGGCGTACGAGCGCATCTTCGACCGGATCGGCCTCGACCTCGCGATCGTGGAGGCCGATCCCGGCCAGATCGGCGGCGGCGTGAACCACGAGTTCATGGCGCGCGCCGCCGTCGGGGAGGACCTGTTCGTGGAGTGCGAGAACGGCGACTATCTCGCCGACACCGAGGCGGCGCGTCCGACGGCGCCCGAACCCGCCCCGCCCGGGTCGGAGCCGCTGACCGAGGTGGATACCCCCGAGACGCCGACGATCGAGTCGCTCGCGACCTTCCTCGGCATCGAGGCATCGCGCACCCTCAAGTGCGTATTGTTCGACGTCGGCGGGCGCACGGTGGCCGTGCTGGTTCCGGGTGACCGCGACGTGAACGTCAACAAGCTCGAGAAGCTCGTCTTCCCGGCGCAGGTTCGTCCGCTCGACGACGACGACTTCCCCGCGCGGGGCTTCGTGAAGGGTTACGTGGGACCGCAGGGCTTCGGCGACGACGTGGAGGTGTTCGCCGACCACCTCGTTCGGGGCGGGAACGACTGGGTCACCGGCTCGAACACCGTCGATCGCCACGTCACCGGCGCGAACCTCGACCGGGACTTCCGGGTGGACCGTTGGGAGGACCTGGTCGAGTTCCGGGAGGGCGATGCGTGTCCGATCGACGGTGGGCGGCTCCGGCTCGGGCGATCGATCGTGGTGGCGCACATCTACGAACTCGGGACGAGGTACTCCGCGCCCCTCGAAGCGACGTTCCAGGACGAGGACGGCACCCAGAAGCCCTACGAGATGGGGTGCTACGGCATCGGCATCAGCCGCATCCTTGCGGCGATCGTCGAGCAGCACCACGACGATGAGGGCATCGTCTGGCCGGCCCACCTCGCCCCGTTCCAGGTCGTCGTGATCATGGCCGGCACCGACGACGAGCGGGTGCGCGAGACCGCCGAGCGCATCTACCAAGGCCTGTGCGATCGAGGCGTCGAGACGCTGCTCGACGACCGTGACGAGCGCGCGGGCGTGAAGTTCGCCGACGCCGACCTGATCGGGTATCCGGTGCAGGTCACCGTGGGCAAGCGGGGGCTGGCTGAAGGATCCGTCGACCTGAAGCTGCGAGCCTCGGGGGAGCGTTCCAGCGCAAGGGTCGAGGGCGCCGTGCAAGCGGCCGTCGACCTGCTCTCGAGCGCCCCGTAGGCCGCGGCGACCGCACCGGGCCGTTCCCGCAGGTCGTGGGCTATACTCGTCTGCGTACAGGAGCTTTCAGACGTGTTTGCCGGAGGTGGGCTCGCGCCCACCTTCTCGTTCGTAGGGGAGGGTCGAGCGGTGGATGTAGAAGCGCTGCTCAGGCCCGTGATCGAGGCAGAGGGCTTCGAGCTGTACGACGTGACCCGGGGTCGCGAAGGGGGACGGAAGGTCCTCCGGGTGATCGTCGACGGGCCCCACGGGGTCGACATCGACACGTTGGGCAGGCTCTCCGAGCGCGTCTCGAGCCATCTCGACGACGAGGGGTACGAGACGGGTCCGTACGACCTGCAGGTCTCCTCGCCGGGGCTCGAGCGGCCGCTGAAGCGACCCGAGCACTTCAGCCGGACGGTGGGCGAGCAGGTGAGAGTGAAGACGACGGCGCCTCTGGCCGGTTCGAGGACCCATACCGGCACGCTGGCCGCCGCCGACGACGACGGCATCACGCTCGTCGTGGGCGACGAGGAACTCCGCGTGCGGCACGCCGACATCGCGTCGGCGCGCACGGTCATCGACTGGGGCGCCGAACTGAAGAGGAGCAACGCATGAACGCCGAGATGATCGCGGCGCTCCGAGAGCTGGAGCGCGAGAAGGGCATCGCCTTCGAAACGATCCTGACGGGTCTGGCCGAGGCGATGGCCTCCGCATACAAGACGTGGTGGAAACAGGAGAACCCCGACGCCGACGACGACTTCGTGGGCTTCCGCGCCGAGCTCGATCCCGAGACCGGTGACCTGCGCATGTGGAAGCAGGAGCTGGAGGAGATCGAGGTGCCGGCCGCCGAGGAGGGTGGCGAGCCCACCCTGGAGATGAAGGTCCTCGGCGAAGCAGAGGTGGAGGTCACCGACGACTTCAAAGGCCGTATCGGCGCGCAGACCGCCAAGCAGGTGATCTTCCAGAAGCTGCGCGACGCCGAGCGCGAGATGACCTACGAGGAGTTCGCCGGTCGCGAGGGCGACGTCGTGACGGGCATCGTGCAGCAGCAGGAGCGTCGCTACACGTTGCTGGACCTGGGCAAGGTCGAGGCGTTGCTGCCGCAGGCCGAGCAGGTGCCGTCCGAGCCCTACCGTCACGGGGAAC